>JBCCSO010000316.1:0-5825 GCA_039199965.1 Chloroflexota bacterium
GACCAGCTATGGGAGTCTTTATACAGAGACTGTGTGCGCATAGCTCGAAAATATAGACAGCCCGATGACATGGGGTACGACGCGGCCGTAAGAGCCTATGGCAAATTAAACACATCTGGCATCAAAAATTTTGGATTTCGGTCCTCATTTCGCAGCTATTGTTGGACCATTATCACGCGCGAAATGTTTCGCCTAATGAAGAAAAGCAAAGACTTTGAATCATTAGACTTAACAATGGAAATACATGCTGCCCCGGAAAAAGAGGCTCCCTTAGCTGAATCACAAACTATTCTTGAAAGAATTCAACCGTGTGTAGATTTATTGAAAGGCAATAGACTTAAAGTATTCGAAATGGTTGATCTTAGGCAAATGAGTCCTGGCGATGTTGCGGAAGAGATGGGGTTAACGCGCAACAATGTGAATAAGCTGGCCTCAAGAGCCAGACAAGATTTAAGGAAATGTTTGGAGACGCGGGGATTTCTGTCCGCTTCCGAGGTTTTGCGCGGCTAAACTGTCATTTTGGTTTGGAATGTGTCTCTAATTAAGTATGTAACCAAAACCGGGATGTAAATAACTATGACACCAGAAGAATTAGCAAGAGGGATTAGGAGAATATACGCAGCAGATAAAGACGATCTCCTTGATGAAGAAGTATCGATTCTGATGGCACGGATGGCTGACGCAAATGAAACATTGGAAGCAGCTCTTGCTCGTGATCCTTTGCTCAGACGTTATCTAGAAGCTTCCTCGGAAAGCATAGCTGAACTTCGGATCTTAAATGAGCTCGCAGCGATGTCCCTTGAGAAACCACTCGATATTGATGTTCCAAAACGGCCGGATAAGCCAACCGTTCTTGAAAAAATTCAGGCCAAGATTGACCAGCTCATCGATTTTTCAGGCTTTCAACAGGGTGCTGTTGCCCCAGTCCGCGGTCAGATGCTCAACCTAGAACCGGCCGAAATCGAGATCGGCAATGGAATACTTATAGAGTTGGACCCAGCTGTGAATGAAACAGACTCAGCCATGCGAGATTTATTTGTTCGTTTAGAAGATGAGAGCAATCAAGATTTTGAAGGCGTCGAGGTAGAAGTCTGGACCATATCTAGTTCGGCTGATCTTCAGGCATCGGCAACGATAGACAAATACAATGAGACCGTGATTCGCAGTCTCATGGCCAATACGGTTTATGCCATTCAGATACCAATCAACAACCGTATGGTTCAGATCCGGGAAATTTCTATTCCCTAATTCTAAAAAGTTTAGGGGAGAATATTTGGTGAGGGTGGTGCACGTTCGTGTGTTCTGCCTGAGTTAGGATGCTGGTTGGGAAGACGTGCCAAAAACCTATTTCAGCTAAAAATTAAAACAGTTGAAACAACAGCCAAGTGGGAACTTTGGTTCTGGCTTGATGGATGAAATCAGAGGAAGAACTGATGGGGAATCATAAAATTTCCAAGATAATCTTTGTTATATCAGCCCTTGCGCTAACGCTCTTTTCAGCTTTGGTTGCCACTGCAAGACCTGAAGGTAGTCAATCAAATGCTCATGCAATTGATTATGCTGAAGTGTCTTCAGGTGTTGAAACCGTGCTTAATCAGCCCGTTGTCATCGGTCAGCCGTGCGGGTCTGGTGAATTAATGTCTCCAGACACTATCTGCTTGCACGGCCGGGTTCTTCTCAGCACAGACAATGGCCAAACCTTAACCCCGCTAGATGGCGTTCAAGTTAATGTAAGCTACAGCGATGAAACGCTTTCGGCCGCAACATTTGTTCATGCGGGGGATGCTCAACCAACATATGGCATTGATATTGAACCGCTTGAACCTTACTTTCTAGACTCAGTCACAATTAGTGTTGTCTACCAAAATCAAGAATATCAGCAGCAAGCTGTCGTTTTTCCAGACTTTGACACCCACAATCAACAGGTTGATATCATCATCTCCGATGTAACCGCTTTTGATGATACGGTTTTGTGGGGGTATGTGGTTGACTACGAATCGTTGGGTCCTGTTGCTGGGGCGGTTGTTACCGCCGAATTTGGGACACCTGTGCAAGTTGTGACTACAGTTACGACTGAAGACGATTCCGTAGATTTTCCAATCTACACATTGAACAGCGCGCAGTTGCCCGGTGTGACGAGTGGAGACACTGTTACACTGACAGCCGATTTTCAGGGGCGTGAAATCGTCCAAGCTGTCACCATTGATGGGGAGAATGAAACCCAGCAGCAAAATTTGATTGTGGGATGGCAGTGCAGCGACCAAGATCCGTTCGGCCGGGGGAAATTCCAAAATCGTTCATTTGGTCGGGGGAAATTCCAGAATCGCTCATTTCCCGGTTTCCCAGACACAATCTGCGTGTGGGGATATGGACTAAGTAACGGTGATCCAGCCACTGCCGTAGAGATTGAAATTGAAATAGACGGTAACTTTTACCAGAGTGAAACAAAACTGTTTCCTGGTGAATCTACCCCGCGCTATGGCATCGCCTTGCCAGATGGTGAAGATTTACTCAACAAGCCAATGACGATCACGGCCGTCTACAATGGGTTGTTTTCAACAGAATCATTAATTTTGCAGCCGCAAGATTCCCCCATACAGCGATATGATCTAAACGTAATTGGTGTCGGTATTGTAGGCGACACAGTGAGCGGAAATGGCTATATTGACCATACATGGTTAAATAACGATCTGTGGGTTGCTACAACGGGGGGTCTTGTTCATTGGGCCAATACAGATTTGCAATCTTACATAAGGTTCACGCCTCAAAATTCTGATCTGGTGGGATTCGATTTAAAGCATGTTAAAAATGATGGCCAAGGCAACCTATATCTCACAAGCCGCAGCCGGATTATTCAAAAATACATGCCCGCAACTGGTGACTGGCTAGAGCTAGATCCAACCAATAATTTGTCGCAAGCCTCATTTGATATCACTTCAGCAAATCAAATCTGGTACCAAAATAGTGGAAGTGGCTACTACCGGTATAGCCCAGACTTGCAACAGTGGGAAGCGTTCCTCTATTCAGAATATCCTGATTTATCTGGTGATTTGTTTACTACTTACGAGGTAGCCCCAAATGGGGATACATGGTTTGTGACGTTCAACAGCGGGCTTATACGGTTCCGACCATCAACCCAGCAGTGGGATGTCTTTAATACTAGCAATAGTGGTATCCCCCAAAATTGGATTACCGATGTTGCCATTGAATCAAACCAGTCCGTTTGGCTCGGGACAAAGGAGATGGGGGTAGTCTATTTTGATCTAGCGGCCGATACATGGGAGATTTTCAACGGTGAAAATTCTCAGCTTAACGCCTTCCAAGATGAAATCTACTCCGTTAGCGTTGACACGACCGGTCTTGTTTATGTCACAACGATTTTTGGGGTGCAAACATACAATCCAAGCACAGACACGTGGAGTGATTTTGATGTTTCATCATCTAATTTTCCAGAATTTACACGGTTAGAGGCGTTTACCGGGCCAGATGATTCCGTTTGGTTTGGAAGTGATTTTGGTGTGATTGGACAAACAGATAACATCTCCTTTGATAGCTATGTTATTTTTGATGATGGCCCTGTCCATAGCACGATTAATAATCTGGTTGAAGACGTTGCTGGTAGGGTTTGGTTTGCCACAGAAGCTGGACTAAGTATGTATGATCCTACAATTGCTCAGTGGAAAACGTTCTCCCCGTTGAACTCTACGATTCCTTCGTTTGAGGTTTTGAGTGTCGAAATCTCCCCAAATGGCGTTGTCTATGCTGGACTTCCTGAAGGTATGTGGGTCTACAATTTGTCTACACAGGAGACAACAATTTTTAGTTCTTACGGGCCTGATTTGCTGAGTGTTATCGTCTATGACATTTACTACGATGAAGAATGCTTATGCCTTATTATCGGTTCAGATGGAGGTATTAATCGATATTTTCCGCTTGAAAATAGGTGGGAAAGCTATCCGTTTACCCCTGAGACTTCAGGCGGGTTGTTTCGGTTCATGAAAGCGTCAAACGGGGATATCTGGGTAGCTACAGCTGGGTCAAATCATGGCGGAAATGGGGTTCGAATTCTAGATGCTCAAACAAATGAGTGGCGTACTTTTACGCAAACGGATGGTTTGATAAATGACACTGCTGGTCATATAGCCCAAACGTCTGATGGGCGCATCTGGATATCGCAATACTTTGGGGGTATTACAGAAATAGCACCAGACGGCACAATCACCAACCATACGCTTACAAATTCTGACCTCCCTTCTGATGCAATTGAGAGCATGTCGACCGATCAGTACGATCGTATTTTAATTGGCACGGCATCAGGCATGTATATTTATGAGCCATACAGTGGTAGCTGGAGCGATATCCCCTTTGATACAGATTTAGGCACTTATAGCAGTTTCGTTTGGGACTTCTCCTTCGGCCGCTCAAATGACTTGTGGCTTGGTACAGAGAATGGTGCAATACACTGGAATTTGCCAGTCGAACACAGCAACTTAGTTGTTAATTTAACCGGTCCAGATTTAGCAGATGTCAGTGAGCTAGAGTCGCTCAGCTATACCGTGACGATCACAAATGAAGGCCAGTTAGCGACTCTGATGGACACCACGCTGAATTTTCCGGCCTCATCTAGTCTGTTAAGCAGTAATTTTGGTATATCTGTGTCAAAAGGAATCCCGTTTAATCTGGGCATTTTGCTGGCAGGAGAAACAAAGTCATATCAATTTTCCCTTATGCCTACCAATTTTGCAGCAGGTGATCAGCATATCGTATCTATTTCAGTTGATGGTGGTGAGCGGGAATCGATCACATCAAATAATTCAGCCTCAGTCCTGACCCGATTTGTGTCACCCGACACAACAGACTTATCTACCGCTATATCTGGACCACCATCTATCGTGCCGGGCCAAGTTGAAGATTTGCTTATTTATGTCGCAAATGAAGGCGGAAAAACTTCGTCAAATACGAGCGTCAGCCTTGATTTGCCCGCAGAATTGACCATCATCGCATCAGAACCGCAGCCGCTGGACAATAATCAGAACTGGGCCATCCCGTCGTTGGATTCGGCGGAATCATTTTCTATACGACTTCAAGTGCAAGCGGCCGACCCTGTCAACCTTGAATCACTATCTGTGACCGTTTCAACAGATGGACAAGCCGATGAAACGAATGTGGAAAACAACCAATCAGCCATCACCATACCGGTCCTGACAAATGATATCAGGACTTTGTTTTTGGTGGCACCGGAGCGATTGGCTGATCAGTACGGCCCGTCAGGGATGTTAAATACGCTCTATCAAGTGGCTGAACACCCACAAGTTCAGGGGTTGGTTGTCAATCTTGAGGCCGATACAACTGTGGCTGCCAGCTTAGAAGCTTGGGCAAGTAACCCAACTGACTGGAGTCAGGCCAACAGAACTGCTGAGTCGATTCGAGATTTGCTAAATCGGTATCTTGCTCAATTTGATACAGTCGACTATGTTGTGCTCGTTGGAGGTGACACGATCATTCCACACTACCGGATTGATGATCTTAATGAAACCCAGTGGCAAGAGCGCAACTATGCTGTTCAGGTTCAAGGACATGAGGCAGCATTTAGTTCTTTGCTGGACAATAAACTGCTGATTGATGATTACTACGTGGACCGTGAACCAACGGTGCCTGACTCTTATTTCTGGACCACCAGTGACCTCATGTATCTGCCAGATTACGCGATCGGCCGCTTAGTTGAGACTCCGGTCGAAATCATCAGCGTTTTGCAAGCGTTTATCGACAACGATGGAGTGTTTGAGATCAATGATGCGCTTGTTGGTGGAGATGATTTCTTAGCA
>JBCCSO010000317.1:0-5815 GCA_039199965.1 Chloroflexota bacterium
CGCCGTTTTAGGCTCAGGCCTAGATTTTATCTATCCGCCTGAAAATAGAGATTTGGTTGATCGTATATTGACCAGCGGACAGGGAGCTATCATCAGTGAGTATCCGTTGGCAACGAAGCCGCAGGGCAAAAACTTCCCACCCCGCAATCGAATCATATCAGGGCTGTCTTTAGGCTCGATTGTGGTGGAAGGAGCCATCAAGAGCGGGGCGATGATCACAGCCCAGTATGCGGTTGAGCAAAACCGGGAAGTGTTTGCAGTCCCCGGGTTTGTCAACAGCCCGGCCAGTGCAGGCCCCAATCGATTGATACAGCAGGGGGCCAAGCTCATTACCTGTGTGGAAGATGTGCTTGAAGAGATCCACGTGGAGCAGTTGGTTCACCAGCAGGCGTTTCAGATGGCCCTACCAGAATCGGCCGAAGAGGCTGCCCTGATACCGATTCTCAGTCGTGAGCCACAGCACGTGGATGAATTGGCCAATTTGTCTCAGTTGCCCAGTAGCCAAGTCAGCAGCACGTTGACACTGCTTGAGCTAAAAGGGATGGTTCAACATGTAGGCGGCATGAAATATGTCATTTCTGCATAGCTATTCAGGAGCAAATTCCTAAAGATTCTGACAAATTCACCAAAATTTTTAACTTTATTCCAGATTATCGGCTACACTATGCACAGGGCAAGACGGGGAAGGAGTGCTATGTCCACCAAACAAATTCAGAATTGGAAAAGCAGGAAACCATTTTAAAAAGCATTTGATTGCCGTTCATGATTAGTCTGACTCGGCAGTCAGCCATCGATTTTCAATTGTGGCATCTTTTATCTTTTGCCACCCTCAAATGGAGACATTTAACTATGAAAGTGATTATTTTTGCTGGAGGTTTCGGCCGCCGTTTATGGCCGATCAGCTTGTCGAGCTCTCCCAAGCAATTTGAGCCAATTATTGGTGACCGATCAACGATCCAGTTGGCCGTTGATCGCGTGTTGCCTCAGTTTGGCGCAGAAAATATTTTTATATCGACCAATCAACGCTACGCTGACATCATCCGTGACCAATTACCGGATGTTCCCCCTGAAAATGTGATTGGTGAACCAACCCGTCGTGACTTAGCGGCCGCTGTTGGTTTAGCAATGGCTCACTTGAGCAAAAAGGGTGCGGCCAATGAGCCCGTCGGCATTTTGTGGGGAGACAATTACATGAAAGATGTACCCGTCTTCCAGAGCGTGATGGGGACGGCCGAAAAGATTATTGAACAAGACAAAGCCAACATGGTTTTCATGGGTGAATCACCCCGTTTTGCCAATGCCAACTTAGGCTGGATCAATCTTGGTGACCAACGCGGCGAAATCGATGGAAATGCGTTCTTCGACTTTGGCAAACTCACCTACCGGCCGCCACAAGATGACTGTGACAAAATGTTTGCGGGCGGCAATTGTGTGTGGAACACCGGCTATTTTGTAACCAGCATCGGCTATGTGCAAAATGCCTATAAAGAACACATGCCAGACATGGCCGCACAGCTTCATGAAATTGCATCCGCCATCGGCACAGATAGCTACCAAGCCACGCTCGACCGCATCTATCCAACGCTTGAATCAATCAGCTTTGACGATGCTATCCTGACCCACCTAGATCCAGCAGGCGCGGCCGTTTTGCACGCCCCGATGGGCTGGTCGGACCCCGGTACGCTGTACTCATTAAAAGAGGCGATCAACCCAAGTGAGGAAGAAAACGTCACACGTGGGTTGGTCATCGACGAACACAGCCAAGATTCGCTTATTTATAATTACGAAGAGGGCAAGGTTGTAATGGGAGTAGGGTTAGAAGGGATGATTGTGGTTAACACGCCCACGGCCGTGCTTGTTGTTCACAAAAATGACATCAAGAAGGTAAAAGCGCTTGTTGAAGGTTTTGCAGGAACAGAGTTAGAAAAATTCAGTTAAGGTAAATTTTTATAATTCTGTGGCATTCTACTGTTTGGTCAGCTTGGGTTTGAATTTAACAGACCTAAGCTGATTTTATTTTTATGAGCATTGTTCATAACAGGTTCGTTAACCCAATCCGAATCTTCCCCCAGTCTATTTCTTTTTATATGGATTATTTGCATTATTGTTTAACCTAGGGCATAGTGAAAAATATGGCAAACGACATTCAAATCGAAGGCTACTGCCTAAAATGTAAACAACATAGCTTGTTCAAAGACCCAAAACCAGAGTGGGCTTCAAACGGAACACCAGCAACCCGAGGGACCTGTGCTACCTGTGATGCAAACGTCTACAAGCGGGGTATGACCCCTTTGCATGAGGGTTTAGAAAAACCTGTTATTGTGTCTCAGCCTAAAAAAGCAAAGGCAAAACGAAAAACATCCAAAAAGAAAGGGAAAACTGTACGCCGCTCAGGCTCTTTAGTAATTGTAGAATCACCGGCCAAAGCCAAAACGATTGGGAAATATCTGGGTAAAGGATACACGGTTAAATCAAGCGTGGGGCACGTGCGTGACCTGCTTAAATCCCGCTTGAGCGTTGATGTCGAAAACAACTTCGAACCAGAATATCGAGTTCCCAACGAGAAACGGCCGCTGGTCAAAGAATTAAAAGAAGCGGCTAGCAAAGCCAAAGATATTTACTTGGCCACTGACCCTGACCGTGAGGGTGAGGCGATTGCGTGGCACGTCATGGAAAGTGCAGAGATGGAGCCAGAACGGACCCAGCGCATTGTGTTCCATGAAATCACCAAACCGGCCGTGCAAGCCGCCATGGAAAAGCCGCGCGAAATCGACATGAAGCGGGTGGATGCCCAGCAGGCGCGCCGCATTTTGGATCGATTGGTCGGCTACAACCTGAGCCCGCTCTTGTGGCGCAAGGTTCGCGGCCGTCTATCGGCCGGGCGTGTGCAGTCTGTAGCGCTGCGCCTCGTGGTTGAGCGCGAACGAGAGATTGATGCGTTTGAGCCGGTCGAATATTGGTCGGTCCATGCGGACGTCAGCCAAGACAAATACGCTGGGGATCGCAAAAGGAAAACCTTCAAGGCCAAATGGCACAAATTTGAGGGCAAAGACCCTGAGCTTAATTCAGAGTCGGACGTTCTGCCTCATTTAGATGTGCTTGAAAGAGCAAAATGGAACGTCAGCGAGATTAAAATCGGGACGCGCCAGCGCAAACCGGCCGCGCCATTTACCACCAGCACCATGCAGCAGGAAGCCTCACGCAAGCTTGGATTTGGCACGCAAAAAACAATGCGGATTGCTCAGCAGCTGTATGAGGGCATCGACATTGGCAGTGCGGATGGCAACGTGGGTCTGATCACGTACATGCGTACAGACAGCGTCACAGTGTCTGAAATTGCACAAACGGAGGCGCGTGAGTATGTCACCGGCCGGTTTGGGAAAGATTATATTCCTGATGCCCCACCATCGTACAAAAGCCGCTCAAAAAATGCGCAAGAGGCGCATGAAGCGGTTCGGCCGACCAGCGTCATGCGTGACCCCAAAGCGATGAAGGAACATCTATCACGGGATCAGCAAAGGCTGTACACGCTCATTTGGCAGCGCTTTGTGGCCAGTCAGATGTCACCAGCCGTGTACAACACGGTGCGGGCAGAAATCATGGCCGGAGACGCAGACATCGAGCCAAAGAAACGGCCGTATCATTTCCGCGCAACCGGATCATCTATTAAGTTCACTGGCTTCCTAGCCGTGTATGAAGAAACAGAACCCACTGACCGGCCAGACGGCGGTGAGAATCAGGTCCCTGCTGACTTAGTGGCTGACGAAAACATCGATCTGATCAAGCTCTATCCTGAGCAGCACTTCACTCAACCGCCCCCTCGCTTTTCTGAAGCATCGCTGGTTAAAACGATGGAAGAAGAAGGTATCGGCCGACCCAGCACGTACGCATCGATTGTGTCTACCATTCAGAATCGCGGCTATGTGGTTCGGGAAGAGAAAAAGCTCTATCCAACCGAAGTGGGTATGACAGTTACAGACATGCTGGTTGAGTATTTTCCTGATCTGCTTTCTACCGACTTCACAGCCCGGATGGAAGACGAGCTGGACGTCATTGCGACCGGCGACAAAGAATGGGTTCCGGTCATTGGCGGTTTCTGGGATAATTTTGACAGGCGTTTAAAACACGCGGATGAGGTTTTGCCAAAGGTTAACCTTAACACGGTCAAAGAGTATGTAGGCCGTGACTGTGAAGCGTGCGAAGAAGGGCAGCTGCTTTATCGGCAGGGCAAATTTGGGAAATTTATCGGCTGTGAAAATTTCCCTAGCTGTCGCTTTACAGAGCAGATTTTGGTCAAAACCGGAGTCGACTGCCCCTGTGGTGGTGACCTCATCGAGCGCAAAACAAAGCGCGGCCGTACATTTTACGGCTGTACTAACTATCCAGAGTGTGAATTTACCACTTGGAAGCTGCCGGTTGCATCAGATGCCAACGGGGTTGTGGTTCAAATCAACAAAAACAAAACCGACTACGTGCCGTTCGTAAAGAAGAAAAAAGAAGAAGCTGAAGTCGAACCTGTACCGGGCGACTAAAACATTGGACGTACGGATTACCCCATAACCGTTTGACATCCCACTTTTTTTGTTATAATTTCGACCTGTTGCCGACGTAGCTCAGCTGGCAGAGCGGTTTACTCGTAATAAACAGGTCAGGGGTTCAAGTCCCCTCGTCGGCTCAACAAAAAGTCCCCTTGCGGGGCTTTTTTAGTTTTTTAGTCTGTCAGTGTGCTTCGCTTTCAGTGGGTCAGTTGGCGAATGCAAAACTGACCCACCGACCCACTAACACACTGAAATGCTAACATGAAGCCAATTGTCATTGGGGTTGCAGGTGGAAGCGGCTCTGGAAAAACAACAATCTCTAGAAAAATTTTGGAAATGGTCGGCCGGGATCGAGTCGCATGGGTGCAGCATGACTCCTACTATCGGCATCGGCCGGAGCTTTCGCTGGAGGAGCGTCAGGCCCAAAATTATGATCACCCAAACTCGCTTGAAACAGAGCTGATGGTATCTCACGTTCAGGATCTTATTGACGGACTGCCTGCGGCCGTGCCGGTATACGATTTTGCCAAGCATCTGCGCAGCCCCGATGTCAATCTGGTCGAGTCGGCCCAAATCATCTTGGTTGAGGGTATTCTGATTTTTGCTGAGCCTGCGCTGCGAGAGTTGATGGACATTAAAGTTTTCGTGGATACTGATCCTGATGTGCGCTTTATTCGCCGGTTGGGTCGCGACATGACGGAACGCGGCCGAAGTATGGAAAGCGTGATTGAGCAGTACATGGCCACCGTCCGGCCGATGCATTTGCAGTTTGTAGAGCCATCAAAGCGTCAGGCGGATGTGATTATTCCCGAAGGTGGTCACAATGAAGTGGCGATGGACATGGTGGTGGCCTTATTGGAGACTGTGGGGGATTAGCTAGGAGTAAAAAGTAGAAAGTTTAAAGTGTAAAGCCTAAAGCACCTGCCACACTATCCACTATCAACCACCTACCAACAACTACCCACCATCCACTATCGACTACCCGCCAACTCCCGCACCACATCACCGATAATTTTCGCGCCCTGCTTGACCTGCTCAATATCGGCCGCATAGCTAACCCGTATGCACTCGTACCTGTGTGGCCAAGGATCATCAGTGTCCTCTGGCAAACCGGGGAAGAAATGCTCGCCCGGAATAATCAGCACCCCACGATCTCGCAATTTTTCATAAAGGACTTGGCTCGTGACCGGCAGGCCGGGGAACCAGAGCCAGACAAAAATCGCCCCCTCCGGTTTGTGTATGTGATAATCCAGCCCGTCCAGTGCCTCACGCAAAAA
>JBCCSO010000318.1:0-5814 GCA_039199965.1 Chloroflexota bacterium
CAAGCCGGCCGACCTGACTGGCAAAGATGTAGCCACGTTCAGATTCCATTGCTGTGGTAAACAAACTGACACCAGCTCCTTCGGGACCTAGGCGGTTCTCCTCAGGAACAAAGCAATCTTCAAAAATCAGATCACCCATAGGCGTTGTGCGCATGCCCATTTTGTCACGGACCGGGCTGGTACTAAAGCCCTTGGTTCCACGCTCAACAATAAAGGCTGTGATCCCCCATCGCCCAAGCTCTGGGTTAATGTTGGCAAACACAACGCATGCATCACAAACGGGGGCTAAGGTGATATAGGATTTCCGGCCGTTGATAACATAGCCGCCTTCTACCGGTTTTGCTGTGGCGTGCATCGCGTATGAATCTGACCCTGTTTCAACTTCCGTTATTCCAAATGCTCCCACAGTCTCACCCCTGCAAATGGGCGGTAGATATTTCTGTTTTTGCTCTTCCGAGCCAAATTTTAGAATGGCAGGCTGAAAGCTCCACATTTGTGAGTTAAGGGAAAAAGGTAAACCATTGTCTTCACAACCATATCCCAAACCTTCCATAATTAGCAGGATGGAAAGAGGGTCCATTTCACGGCCACCGTAGGCTTTGGGTATCGTTAGCCCTTGAATTCCGAACTCTGCGCACTTCTTCCAATCGGCCGCTGGGAACTCATTAGCCCGTTCCCTCTGTGAAATGCTGTGGTTTAATTCACGTTGCGCAAATTCAATTGCTTCTTGCTTTAAAGCAAGCTGTTCTTCAGTCCAAGAAAAATCCATGGTTTTACTTTGAGATGGTGCCGATTTTTATTCAGCAGATTTTATGTTTGGTTATTTTTTGACGTGGTGCGTATCACGTTGGTTTGATTCTCACGTGATACGCACCACGTTTTAATTGCATCAGTTGATGGTGCCAAGCAATTACAATGAACGCACAAATTAGCCCATGTCAAGGCGACCCATAGCGTCAACTTTTTTCCACTCATCTTGGAATTCTTTGTTATTCCATTGGCCTAAGCCGGGTAAAAACACCTTGTCATAACCGTGTGCTTCGGGATTAGCCCCATTCCAGCGAGAATCGATCGGCTCGCTGGCCGGTTGATAGCGAGTATCGGACGTTAAACGGCAGCGCTTCTTCGGTGAGTTGTTGTCTAGTGCGCCGTGGAGCGTATGCATGGTGAAGCAGAGCATGTCACCAGCTTGGAAGTCTGTGCTCAACCAGCGACCACCGAAGTTGTCTTGTAATTTGATCGGATCGGTGCTGAGCCAGCTAATTTTTTCTTTGTCAGCATCGCGTTTAGCGTAAGATGATAGAAGCGCATCAACTTTGTGGCTATTTTCCAACACGATCAAAGCTCCCTCTTCTTTTTTAACGTCTCCGATCGGAATCCAGCTTGTGTACACTTGATCCGTTCCACGATTCATGTATGGACCATCATAGTGAAAGCCGCAACCTTCTCCTGGCCGGACAAAGCGCGGCCAACGGAAGTCGTACGGATGGACATTGTCACCGAAGAACCGGCTCCAAAAGCCGATGACTTCATCACTCAAAACAACATCTTGATAAGCTAAACCTGTCCGCACACTTTCCGTAAATGCACGCAGGTTTACCTTGTCGATGAAAGTGGTTTCATTGTAGATCGCGTCCATCACATCATGATTGATGCCATCAATCTCGCCGACTGTGGCGTACTTTAGCAAAATCTCGCGGCGAGCCTCCAAGACTTTTTCACGAGTCATTAGACCTCGGAAGAAGAGATAACCTTCATCTTCCATTCTAGCGCGGCAAGCCTCTGCGTCGTTAACAATATCTATTGAGTTCTTGAGCTCACCAAATTTTTCAGATGATGTGTCAAGTGCAATCCCATTTGAAGTTAAAGTAACCATATTTTTCCTGTCCTATTTTTGTCTTATCTTTAATCAACTATGTAGCAGCCACTTGAATTATCGAGTGACTGTTCATAAAAACAAGCATATGCTGCTTGCGCAAAAAATGTATGTCCTTCAGGTGTAAAGTACCCTAGGCCATCATCAAAAAATAGCGATTGAATGTCTTCTACTGAAAGACCTTCAGCCTGCATAAATTCGCCCATACCCAAAAATGACACGTTATACTCTACTGCTAAACGCTTTAATTCTTGCTCTGGAAGCATCAGGTCCGCCTCGCCAAATTGAGTCGTCCAAGATGTGCCTGATTGCTCGAAAAACTCTTGAGGAAAGGCTGGAATAGTCACCAAGATCATGTTCATGTCACGCGGATGTATAACCTCGCTGGTTAATTTATCAAGCTGTTTATCAACGATGAACAAGGCTTCATCATCTGTGTTTTCATAGAACATAAAGCTGTTTGGCAATGAAATGTCGTCTTGAGGTGCAGCAACTTTGGCGGCCGTTGAGTCATTTAACTCAAAAGCCCTTTTGCCTAACCTCAGTAACATTAGCTGGCTGTTTAAGAAGCGATTAGGTTTAAATCCATCAGATGTTCCCCACAAAGTGCCGTGAGCCGCATCATGTCGAAAATGCCAGCTATCATCATGCAGAACCAGTTCGCCATCTTCTTCGTAGTAGTAGAAGGCTTCATCACTTGGTTCAGTAACTGTTTGAAAGTCATCCGACAAGTCAAAGAAAATCAGCACATCTTGGAAATCATAATTTTCCTGGTTGTACCCTACAGTCGTCTCTGACAGAAACAAACCGGTATCTAAATCAGGAAATCCAAGAGAAAAAACCTCTGGATTTTGATAATTTTTAGGATTATTCTCGACCACCATCTGATCAAGCTTGACGCCTAAATTATCTTCTATTGTCGTGCCGTATCCTTTCACGAAAGCATCACCCAGTACGGCTATTCGATGAGAATCCTCTTCAAGACGTAATTCTGGGTAATACCAGCCATACTGGTTTGCCAATGCATTAGTGACTGTCCCTTCCTCATTTACATAGTAAATACGATCATAGGGGCCAACGGCCTCTGCTAAATTGGTCGTTAGGGGCGACATGCCAAAAATAGACGCAAACTGGAAAATCGCTTCTAGGACCAGAATGCCAATCCCAGTGTAAGCAACAAACCTCCAAACCCTTGGTCTGGATGAGTCAGAGCGACGATAAGTCGTGATGATGACGAAAAATATCAGGAAGGAGATGAGGAGCGTAACCTGTAAAGCGGGATGAAATAGCCAAATATCCTGCAACCCTGAGGGGATGAAAGAGGAAGCGATAACAACTAGAAACAATCCAACAACAGCTAAGCCTGCTAAAGGTCTATCTTGAAGAGTAGTGATCCATTTATTGAACCATGCATCATCATTAGGCCAGCGTAATAGCCATGCCCACCTTAATGTCAGGAGTGTGTAGAAAATAATGAAGGTGAATTGGGGAATAGAAAACCAGTTAAAAACAACAGGGGTCTCACTTTCTACGCTAATGAGGTTGACCCACCCAATAATGAGCAACATTAAGATGATGACAACCAAAAGTAGGTATCCCGGTTTTTCGATTTTCTCTTCAAGTGTATTAATATCCATAGGATTAGTGGAAGTTGATTATCAAGAAATCGTTTTTCAGATGATGGATTAAACGCCCATGACCAAGTAAACGCCGATTGCTGCTATAACACCGCCGGTGATTCTCATGATCATTTGTCCTTGCTGATTGCGTGACGCCACAATACCTATAAGAGCCCCGATCACGTGCAATCCTACCGTCGCGATTAAAAATCCTGCAACATAAGCAATGATCAACCCCACCGTCTCTGACAGCTCAGGCAGCTCCGTTCCGTGTGCGTGTCCGTGAAAAAATGAAAAAATGCTTACTAGGACGATGGCTAGCCACTCTGGCAATATTCCTTTGATCTCACTTGGTTTTTTAGATTCTGTTTTCTTAGTTTTGCCATCTTTTTTGGCAGCTTTCTCTTCAGCTTTGTCTGTACGATTGACCAAAATGCCTAATCCCAAAATCAAGACTGAGCCTGTAATGCCATACTCAACTAGAGGAACTGGGATACCCACAATGCCAAGAACTGCGCCAATCGCCATAACAACAACGAAAGCTGTTGGAACTGTCCAAATTGCACGGCCACCCATTTGAGCACTTAGGAACCCGACAGCCACCATTGCAAGCAAGTGGTCCAATCCTAAAATCGGATGCAAGAAGCCTGATAAAATACCTCCCCCTCCATAGGAATGAAGAAGTCCTGCGCCAAAAATTTCGAACATAATATCCATTGTTTAACCTCTTAAAACTGACAAAAAATGTTACTTCTGATGATACGGGGCTTGTAGAATTTTGTATTCATTTCAATTCGCTGTAAGGAGGGTCGCAAGTTTCAGATTCAACGACGAGCAACATTTTGTAGACAGATCACTGTTGATGTGTAATTTGGTTGGGATGTGTGAATGGTGCGTGAAAAGCTGGACGAAACTTGGAAAAAATATTGAAATTTTCCGGCGAATATGAACCTTTTTATTTTCTTTTTTCTCTCTTAAGTTTTATCTTAACACTCAATGATCAACACGCAGGGCGTATTGTGTAAATTATGACTTAACCGCGGTAAATTTTTTGGTTTGCCCTGAATAAGTATCTGCCCCAGTCTGGTAGCGCGTTCTTTTTGTAACTAAATATAAACTTTTAAATCTTGAATGCGCACTATGTTTACCAGAAAAAAGTGTGTTGCTTGTAAAAAAAATTACGAAATTTTCGCAAAATATCCGTGAGCGACATCTGTAAACAAAAAGAATGTGATCCATCTGATTCGCTGCTGTAAGGTCTTCGTGTTATGCACTGCTATGATGTTTGAGCTCAAATCTTAACTTATCTGACTGCTGTGTTCGGCGTGTATGAAAGCCTGAATCCAGCTATCCGTATTGTGAAGGGGGCATTTGTTAATATTACGCAAGAGCATGAGGCAGACTTCGTTGCAGCTGCAAGAAGATCAATCAGATTAAATAGAGAAGGAGCCGAGTGATGAGATTTCGGCTAAACTTTTCTTTAGTCTGAAGATATGCTTTGAAATAATTTAAGAAGAAACTCCATGAAAGAAAATATATTAAATGCTATGCACCAAATTGTCGGCCATGAACATGCGTCGTCTTCCGATTCAATTGTACATAATCACGGAAAAGATCAGTCAAGCCATTCACGCCGCTTGCCCGATGTGGTGGTCTGGCCCTCGAATTCACAAGAAGTAAGTGAAATAGTTAAGTATGCGGCCGCTAATCAAGTTGCTATTACCGGTTGGGGGGCAGGTAGTAGTCTGGAAGGAAATTCTATCCCGTTGAAAGGGGGGATTGTGATTAACTTCGGCCGGATGAACAGCATTTTGAAAATACACGATGGCGATTTTCAGGTTACCGTTCAGCCGGGGATCTTCTACAAAGATATGAATAAGCAGTTAGCTAAGAATGGCCTGTTCTTTGCTCCTGATCCCGGTGCAAATGCAAGTGTTGGAGGTATGATCGCGAATAATGCAGCCGGAACTCGAACGGTGAAATACGGGGCTACCCGTGATAATGTTTTAGCACTTGAAGCGGTATTACCAAATGGGGAGATTATTCGGACCGGTTCTCGATCAATCAAGCAGTCGGCCGGTTATGACTTGACTCACCTTATCGTTGGATCAGAAGGGACATTGGGGTTGGTGACAGAAGCTACTCTCAAATTGCATCCACTCCCTGAGCACTTTTCAGCCGTTTTGGCTACTTTTGAATCAAGCAATGAAGCCGCGAACGCGGTATATGGTGTAATTGGCTCTGGTGTAGGACCGGCCGCGCTTGAACTGCTTGATAGTGAAGCGGTGCGATTTATGAACACTCGGGTGACAGATTTGC
>JBCCSO010000319.1:0-5813 GCA_039199965.1 Chloroflexota bacterium
ACTTTCCGGCCGGAAACGGACAATGTGCAACGGACAACGAACAACGTGCAACAAACAATAATGTAATCTAACGGCCGCTATTCCCCCTTTTAGACAACCCAATTTTCAACCCGTAGCCCTTCTACTCGCAAAAACTCCTTTTCATTATTTGTAACAAGTGGAACCCCAAACGAATGGGCATGCGCGGCGATCAATAAATCCTCGCGGCCGATGGGAGTCCCTTTTGCTTCCAAATCAGCACGAATCAAACCATATGCTTGGGCTGCAGCATGATCATACGGCACAATTTGAAACGGCATCAAAAACTGCTCAAGGCGTTTTTGATTTTGTTTTGATCGGGTGCTTTTCGCAACACCGTAGGCCAACTCAGATACTACGATTGTAGAGAGACCAATTTCGAACGGTTCAAACTTCCTGAATTTTTCTATGAGCTCAATTGGGTGTTGATTGATCAAATAGATACAAATATTTGTATCAAGAAAATAATTCATCTAACCCTTCACGTGTTTGAGGTGCACCACCTCTATCCACTTCAATTGGCTCGTTGTAGCTTGCCAAATTATCGGCCCACTCTTGCCACATGGCTGCAACATGGCTAGCTTTTGGGATTAACAAGACCCCTTCGGGAACTTGCTTTATGAACACCTCAGTGCCTTCGAAACGAAAGGATTTGGGGAGTCGAACAGCTTGGCTGCCACCATTTTTGAATAATGTTGCTTTTTGCACGTACACCTCGTTTTGTATATACAAAAAGTATATATTTATGTCTTGGGTTGTCAACCTCAAAACCAAAACCGGCCGGAGTCGCTTCGCTTACATACCAATCAAAGATTGGTAAAGTAAAAAGCATACTCCGGCCGTTCAAACCATTAAAACTTGCCCGCTGTCCGTTGTTTATTGCCCATTCCAACCAAGCTCCGTTAGCGAGTTTTTCGCTGGTAACTGAACCTTCCGGCCGGAAACGAACAATGTGGAACGGACAACAAACAATGGGCAATGGTGTGGACTACCCTTCGACAAGCTCAGGGCAAGCCGTGAAACCTATCTATTCCCCAAACTCTTCCCCTTCGCTGCATCCATCCGCACAATCACCGGCTCAAACTCAGCCCAAGTCCGGACCAAATCCTTCTGAGCCGCCAATACCTTGCGCGAATCCTTGTATGCGTCAGGAGCCTCGTCCAGCCCACCACCGATCAGCGTAATCCCCTTCTTCTTCAGGGCCTGCTTAATCGCTCGCGCGTCCAGCTTCTTGATCGCCTGTCGACGACCCAAAACCCGGCCGCTGCCGTGTGATGCACTGTTCAAGCTTGCGTTTTCAAGGATGGCATCGTTGCTACCACCCAATCCTTCCACAAAGAAACCCGGAGTCCCCATTGAACCAGGGATGATGCCCAATACACCGTCTTCGGCCGGGGTTGCCCCCTTCCGATGCACGTAAATTGGAGCGCCATCTTCTTGGTCAAACCGCCATGCAAAGTTGTGGTGGTTCTGGATGGTTCCCAGCACCAAATCAGATCCGATATCTTCACTGATTCGCTGGTGGATCACCTCGTGGTTGGCCTTGGCGAAGTCACCAGCCAAGTTCATGGCCAGCTCGTATTCGGCCGCAGGGCCTGTGCCGTAGGTGAAATATGCCAACCGTCGCACAGATTCTGGCAGACCGGCGCAAACCTGCTCTGCCAACTGCGTGTAGTAGTTGGCCAACTTGAATCCCACACCGCGTGATCCGCTGTGCGAAACCAGCGCAATGTACTTGCCCGGTTCTAAATCCATTGGATTCTCTTCATATACGGTCAGCTTGCAGAACTCAACAAAGTGGTTCCCACCCCCCGAGGTACCAAGCTGCTTGTGGGCCGTGTCTTTTAGCCCAGTAAACTCACGTGGCAGCTCGTTCCAGCGCGGATCGTCCATGATCGGGTGCTCGTTTTCTTGGCCCTGCTTTGGTCCGGTCCGGCCGAAATAGGTGTGATCACGCAGAACCTTCACGTACCCACGGGTATCTTGGTCTAGGTGTATGGGTGAGCGGTCGATGATGGTTGCGTGCATCCGGCAGCTGATGTCCACGCCTACCATGTACGGCGCAATCGCCCCGTCTAACGCCACCACGCCACCAATCGGAATACCGTACCCGACGTGGGCGTCCGGCATCAGGGCGACTCGTAGCGCTACTGGCAACTTGGCCGCATCGTTGATCTGATCAAACGACTTTTCGTCGATCATCTCTCGACCCCACACACTCAGTGGTGCCGCCATTGACCGCAGCTCGATTGGGTCTGGACCAGCTTCCTTGCGCATCTTTAGCACAAGGGCTCCGGCCGCTTCACCCCAATACTTGTGGTCCAAATAGTCGGCCGGCATTTCTAGCACCTGCGCCAAGGTTTGCAGGGTTTCTTCTTTCTGTTGTGGCAGACCTTGCGCCACGCGTAGCGCCATCCCAATCGCTGGCCCTTGCGGCCAACCCTGAGCGATTAAGTCTGCACCTGTGATTTTAGTGTTTGTGGTCATAATGTTTAGAGGTTGCAAGTGGGCAGGTTACAAGTTGCAAACGCCGTTTGGGCGGGATGTTTCGCCATCCCAACGGCATAAATCAGCAGATTTATTTGTCTGATTGCAACTATTTCCGATCACTTGAAATTTGGATTTCAGCGATCTGCAACCTGCAAACTTGCAACTTGCTTAAATTTGTAATTTGTAAAACCTCACCGGCTCGTTGCGCAATAGGCGACGAATTTTTCGATGGGTTGGTTTGTTAAGCAGAAATTGTGGCACATCGGCCGTTTCTTTGAACCCAAACGTGCGGGGCAGTTTGGTGTACAGTGATTTTGGCGGTGCGCCCCATTGACTATTGATGTGTTTGAAGCGGTTGCCCCACTCAAACGTGTGGTAGTAGATGGTCCGGACGCCAACCTCGTGCCGCAGATACCAGAGCGCGGCCGAAAGCATCGCTTCTGACCAGTGGGCGATGTGCGGCTTGAGAACCTGATCATAATAGGTGACGATATTATCAATCTGCCAATCATGATACTTTCGCATCCGTTCCCGGTGCGGTTCTTTGGCGGTGCTCCACCACCTAGCCCTACTTTGCACAGAACGAATCCAGTCGTTTTGGATTTCTTCGATCAGTGCTTCGCCAGTTTCTAAATCAAGGTCGATTCTTGACCACGCCAACGTGTTGCGGTCTTTCGAAATAGGGTGGGACCGGGTGCCAAACGGCCGCTCTTTTTTGAGTAACCGATTGTACTCTTGATCATGCTGACCGGTGAAATTGAGCTGAAGCACTAAGTTTCCACCCGGCCGGGTGATCTGGCTTTGCGCCCACTGACGATTTTTGCCGGTCGCCCATTCCCCTAGCGTCAGTTTGTAAAACTGCTGATCACTGTATTCTGGCCAGTATCCGTTTAAACCTCCGGCCGTCAGTCGGCCGTTGCCGCACCGACTAATAATCGCCTTGACCGTTGATTTGTTCAATAAACCTGCATACGATGAGCGTTTAATTTCTGCGATTGTCATCCCTTCTCTACCGACTGCCCAAGCCAGTAGGAGCAAGGCGTGTCGGTCTTTAAAATATCTGAAAGGAGTCCCTCCATCTAGAAGGGTCAGTTCGTGAATCTCCCGGATTGTTTGGGTGTCCATGTTGTCCTGTCCAGTTCATGGTTGTATTCAAGGGGATGGCATTGCCCGAAAAATTTCGGGCGCCATCACGGCCGACTTGTGTTCGGCCGAAGCCAAAAGTTTTCTTTTGGCCACCGTCAGGTACAGGACGTTGTGTCTTTTTGCCCATGAGAAACCTCCTTTTGTGATATAAATTATTTGAATTTCTGAATTAATTTGGGTATAGGTCCCACAAGCCCGTAGGGCGTTGTGCATAGCCGAAACATTCATGTCTGCGGCGATTAATGTAATTAAAATCCGCCGAAAGGATAAATCCTTCGGCTATTAACGACGGCCTTCGGCCTTGATTTACCTCTTCATTGACAAAAACCATTGATCATAATCAGTTAAATATCTGATTTGGTCTTCAGCAATTGCCATTTGTTGATCATCATTCTCAACGTCTTTTTCTAAAATTGGAATAATTCGATTTTCCTGATGATGCTCCTTTTGCCTCCGAACATATTCGACCAAGTAGGGCAGACGTTTTTTGTCAAATGAAAATATCCCATAGCTTTCCTGCCAATAAAATCGTGGTTCAAAATTTTCTCGAACCTCTTCATTGTATCTGGCAGATGAAACTCCCTTAATCTGCCCCACGAATCGGGCAATCGCTATCTTTGGCGGAATTGATACCACCAAATGGACATGATCCCCAGTTCCATTTAACGCATGTACCGCGCTACCTAATCCATAGGCTTTTGATCTTATAAAGTTGAATAAAGCTTCCTCATGCTTCGGTGTGATCGTTGGCTCTCGATATTTTGTAGTCCACACAATATGGTAGTAAAGTTGCCAGTAAGCCATAGCTGGTTCCAGCCCGATAGGGCGTAATAAATAGCCAAAACATTTATGTTTTCGGCGGATGTTGAAGATAAAATTTTATCCCGCCGAATGGATAAATCCAATGGCTAGTAACGACGGCCGATGGCCTTAGATCAATCAAGCCCGCAGGACGTTGTATATAGCCGAAACATTTATGTTTTTGCCTACAGAGAAATTGAATCATGATCGAAACAATTCGTTGCCGCGGTAGCAGCTAAAACCTAAGTCAACCTATCCAAACACATAAAAATTTTTGTCTATGTGTGCACGTTGCTCCCCAGCGTGTGCTTTTGCATTCCTGCCTGCAAAACCATCTAATTAAGGAAAAATCGAATGAAACCTTCTGCAAAACGCCCTTGGTGGCGTGTCACCCTGTTTGTGTTTGTCATGCTGGTGATCGAATTCTTAGACGAATTCGCATACAGCACGCTTGAGGCTGCCCGGCCGCTGATCCGCGATGCGTTTGAGTTGACTTACGTTGAAATCAGCTTGGTCACAACCATCCCGCTCATAGTGGCCATCATAGTTGAACCGATTGTGGGGCTGATGTTTGACCAGCGGAAACGGCGTTTGCTCATGGTGATTGGGGCGGCCGCTTTTGGGGCGGGGCTTATTTTGCAGGGATTGTCACCTGCTTTTTGGCTGTTTGTCGTGGGGGCGGCCATTCAAGCACCGGCCAGCGGGGTATTTGTTAATCTGGCACAAGCTTCCATGATGGATGATGTCCCTGAGCGGCGGGAAAACAGTATGGCGCTGTGGACTTTTAGCGGCTCTTTGGCCGTGGTCATTGGCCCGCTTACGCTGACGGCCGCTCTGTTGTTAGGCTCAAACTGGCGCGTTGTTTTTGTGGGCACCGGCATCGCATCCGTTTTAATTGCGCTGTGGATTGCTCGACTGCCCAACAGCAAGGCGCTCCGCTCGGCCGATGCCGAAGATGATGAACCGATTCTCTCGTTCAGAGACAATGTCCATATCGCGCTCCAGCTCTTAAAAGATCGTTTGGTGTGGCGCTGGCTGCTGCTGCTAGAGGTTGGTGACCTCATGCTGGATGTGCTGTTTGGCCTGCTGGCACTTTACTTTGTAGATGTCATTGGGGTGACCCAAGCACAAGCTGGTTTTGCTATCGCCGTATGGACTGGTGTGGGTCTGTTGGGTGATTTTCTACTCATCCCCCTGCTAGAAAAGGTGAAAGGACTGGTTTATTTGCGCTACAGTGCGCTGATGATTTTGATTCTTTATCCATCCTTTTTGCTGATTGAAACCTACTGGCTCAAGCTGATTCTGCTAGGCATCATCGGCCTGTTTAACGCCGGTTGGTACGCAATTTTGCAGGGCAA
>JBCCSO010000320.1:0-5810 GCA_039199965.1 Chloroflexota bacterium
CAGTCTGTGCGTAACTTTGTTACCAATGTTAAAGATTACTTAGATGACGGATTTACGATTGATAATTTAAAACAGGCTATTTTGGATAGGATTTTCGGCTCTACCTCACCCTCCGAATACGTTATTAGTAGATCAGATTGGATTGAAATTGAAGAGATCAGGGGGCAGCGGTTTGGTTCTTGGGACTGGAATTTTGGCCGAACACCTGACTTCAATATTCAAAAAACAGGCGAGTTTCCGGCCGGGAAAATTGATGTGCGCATCAATGTGAAGGCAGGCATGATTAACAGTATTCGTTTCTTCGGAACCTATACCTTCTTAACAGAGATTGAGACATTAGAGAGAGAGTTTGTCGGTAAAAGATACGACTATCAAACAATTGATCAGGTATTAGATCAGATGAATACTTCACAATTTTTCGGAGAAATACCTGTCAGTGAGCTCAAGCAAATGATGCATTGAGTAAAATGCATACCAGCATTAGAATTCAGTATGGAGGCACATGCCTTTACAAAACATATCAGCGAAACTTTTTGCGCAGCTCATTTAGCTGCCGCATGTTTGACCGGCAGGGGGTTTTTCACTGGCAAAACGGGGGCAATCTCAAAACGTAGGGCAATTGCGCAATGAACCGATGCTGAATTAGGGCAAGCAAAAAAAACATTTGCTATAATCCCGGCGGTTATGGCAAAGAACAAGAACGGACATGTGGACCCGGCTCCGCTCCCATCTACCTTATATACTGAAGAGTATTTCCGTACTGCGTGTGAAGGGTTTGAAGAATTTAATGAGTCAGAAGGGGCCCATCTTTCCAGACGCTTAAATGATGCGTTCAAGGTAGCTGAAGTGAAGCCGGGGATGGCGGTGCTAGATGTAGGCTGCGGCCGTGGGGAGATTTTGCGCCACTGCATGCGGCTAGGTATCGAAGCCTATGGGATGGATTATGCAGAAGTCGCTACCCGCATGACCCGCGACGTAATCAACGCAGAGATTGATGGCAGTGAGGCCAGCGATCCTAAAATTGTGGCTGGGGCCTGTCGTTCAGATGCCAAGAAATTGCCGTTCCCTAGCCGATATTTTGACCGGGTTTTAATGTTTGACGTGGTTGAACATCTGCACCCATGGGAACTACATGAAGCGATGCTTGAAGTACGACGGGTGCTCAAAAACGACGGGATGTTTATCATTCACACCGCACCAAACAAAGCGTACGACACCTACGCCTACCCGATTGTGCGCATGGTACGCACACTCATGGGGCAAGGGGCTAACTATCCCAAAGATCCCCGTGCCATCACCCCCGTCAACCAGCATGTACACGTCAATGAGCAAGACCTCTGGAGCATGGATCGCGCTTTGAGCGATGCCGGATTTAAAGGAAACGTTTGGCTTGATTCACCACCTCAAAATCGACAGGAGAATCTCATTATGGCAGGCTTACGCAAGCTGGCATTTGATGTGGCTCCTTTCCGCTGGTTTTTCGAACGTGAAGTATTTGCCGTTGCCAAAAAAGTGGGTCAGTAGTCCATGAGCCGATTAGTCAGTATAGGCTGAGCTGTCGGACACAATAGCCACTGATCAGCATGATCCCCCAACTCAGGAACCCCCATTATTTTATCGCCTGCGCCTTGCTTTTACTCGGCTTTTTTCTAAGAATTTATCAGCTAGACAGCTTGCCTCCCGGTCTAACGCATGATGAAGCCAATCACGGGCATGAAGCATTGGAGGTACTCAACGGCGTTTACCGCTATTATTTCCCTTTGGGATACGGTCGTGAGCCGCTCTATGCTTATCTGCTCGCTGGTTGGATGGGTTTAATCGGCGTTTCATCTTTTGCGTTACGCCTGCTGATCGCCGTGAGCATGGTCATTACAAACGCGGCCGTTTATCGCTGGGTAGGCTACGCGTTCAGCCGGAATGCCGCACTTCTGACCCTAGCAATTTTATCTGTAGGATGGTGGCCCTTGGTTGCCTCGCGTCAAGCACTTCGATCTGGCCTGCTTCCCCTTATCACCATTGGATTAGCGTCCGCAACCTATGCCATTTGGCAACAATCACAGAAAGATCAACGCATAGGGCGGTTTTACAGAGCCATTCGGCTGCCTATCATAGGTATAGCGGTGCTCATTGGCCTAATGCTCCATACTTACATTGCAGCCCGAGTGCTTTGGGTATTTATCCCAGTGTTTGGTGTTTATTTGCTGCTGATTGATTTTCAAGCGGCCAAACGGTTTTGGTTAGGGGCATTTCCGGCCGTCATCGGCGGCCTTTTGATCAGCACCCCGCTGTTTATTTACCTACAGAGTAATCCTGGTCTCGAAACCCGCCTAGAGATGCTAGATGGCCCGATCAATGCGCTTTTGTCTGGTGATGTACTGCCAATCATGCAAAATAGTTGGGAGACTTTTCTAAGTTTAATTTGGGCCGGCCGTGGAGACCTGTTCTTGGCTTACAACATTCCCGGCAAGCAGACGCTAGCCCCCGTTACGGCTGCTTTTTTTCTGCTAGGAATGCTCATCGCTTGGATAAGGTGGCAGAAACCCAAATATATTTTGTTACTTTTGTGGCTGGGTATTGGGCTAGCTCCATCATTGATTACCGGTCCAACGGCCGCGACCACCCGCAGCATTGGGGCAATGATTCCAATCTATATTTTGGCCGCACTCGGAGCGTATGCTTTCGTCTCAAAAGTAATTGATTTTTTTAAGCTTCAACAGTCGCAGGGCTGGGTGATGTGGGGAGTCTTGGCAACATGGATTTTGTTCTCCTCCTATTTTTCGGTTCCGCCTTATTTTGCTGATTGGGGACAACGGCCGGATGTACGCGCTGCCTACCAAGTCACAATCATTGATGCCCTGACACAAAATGATTTGGACTATAATAAAAATGTTGTGGTTTCTTCCGTTCTACCAGGGCATGCACATGACCCTACCATTGCTGAAGTGGTTTCACAGAGCAAGCCATCTGATCTAAGCTGGGTTGATGGCCGTAGAGCTCTTATTATTCCGAAGAGTGCACATGAGACGATTCATGTCATCGCCCCATCTTCAGCCGACCTGCACCCGATTTTCAAACGGCAAGCGATTTCACAGACCCAGATAAACATGCGGCCGAATGATCTAGATCCATTCTGGACCGATTACCTGATTGAAATATCTGATGCCCCCGAACAAGAACTGGCTAACTTTAACAAAGCTATTGTGCTTAAAAATTCATTTTGGCTTGCAGACTCAGTTTCACCAAACGGCGTAGCAGAGCTGTATACAGAGTGGGAAGTGTTAGATCCAACCCGATTGGGACGTACTATTTCCTACGTTGGCTACCCTGATACCAACATATTTGTACATATCCTTAACGCAGATGGCACGATTATGACCCAAGCAGATCAGTTAGATGCCCCCGCATGGGCTTGGAGGCCGGGTGACCGCATTTTGCACGTGCATCAAATTTATATCGGGCCAGATACAGATTTAGGCAACTATAAGGCCGTGATAGGTGTTTATAATCGACTAACCGGTGAACGTTTAGAAATTGAAAACTCAGACAATTCAACAACCTATCGGTTGTCAGGGCTGATTGTTGAATAATCGGGACTGGAAAAGAGATGGATTTACAGGTTCAGTTTCTCAATAAAGAAAATGAAGCGGACGCGATTGCCATCATAAAGAGTGGGTTGACGCAGCATTGGGGCAGCTATGACCCGTCGTTTAATCCAGATGTGACTGCTCTTTTTAACCATTATGGTGACCGGCTTATGACGTTCTGGCAAGCTGAAAAAATGGTTGGGACGGCCGCTTACTATCCCAAAGACGCTGAGACTGTGTTTGTGACACGAGTTTCTGTGATTGAACATTTACAGGGATATGGCATTGGCAGCCGGATTATGAGCCTGTTGGAACAGCATGTGGTTGAACTAGGCTACAAATTTGCAGAGCTTGAAACAACAACAAATTGGGAGCCGGTGGTTAATTTTTATTTGAAGTTGGGCTACACCGTTACCCGCGTCCAAGACGAGGATACTTATTTCGTCAAAAGGCTCCATGCGGAGATTATTTAAGTAGATTACAATATCTTCCAAAAAGACCTGACAGGTTTTAACTGGGTTATCACCAGAGGTAGTACTTGAGAAACCTGTCAGGTCTAAAGTCAAAAACTTTCTAGGATATACTTAAACACCCTGCCTTGCGGTAAAATGTAGGCATGATCCCAGTCTTGTCACACTATCAGGTTCGGCCGCTGCTTGTCCACCAAACTACGGCCGCTGATTTAGAGGTAGAGCTATCATTCGACCTTGGCATCACCACTATTACCGCGCGCATTTCGGCCAAAGGGCTCTATTTTCCTGACTACGCACCCATCACATGGGCCAGCTTGCAGCACATTGCGGATGAAGAAAACAGTGTGTTTGAACTGTTTGATGATGGTGAGATTCAAAAAGTTAGCCGCTTTTCGGAAGAACTACAGCGCTCATATTCTCTTTTTCCCACATTGTCGGCCCCGACCATGCTTGTGTCCGGCATCACCATGCACCGCATCGTGAACTGCGATCCCTATCAGGACACGCTGAACAAGATCAAAGCGTTTGGCGGCCCGCCGACAGGCCGGGTGTTGGACACCACCATGGGATTGGGCTACACGGCGATCCAAGCGGCACGCACGGCCGCCTCTGTTACCACTATCGAGCTGGACCCGGCCGTGGTTGAGATTTGTAAATTGAACCCGTGGTCGCAGGGATTGTTTGAGAAAGAAAACATCACCCGCCACGTGGGCCACTCGTGGGACGTGATTGAAGAATTTGCTGATGGCTCATTTTCTGCAATTGTGCATGATCCCCCCATGTTTAACATGGCGGGAGAGCTGTATTCGCTAGATTTTTACAAAGAGCTGTACCGGCTACTGGGGCACAAAGGGCGTCTGTTTCACTACATCGGCAACCCAAAGAGCAAGTCAGGCTCAACCGTGACGCGGGGAACGATCAAGCGGTTAAAACAGGCGGGGTTTAAGCGGGTTTCTGGGCGAGAGCAGGCATTTGGGGTGCTGGCTACGAAATAGTTGGGTTAAGTCAAAAAACTGTTTTCTGGTCACCATACCCCTCATCCGTCCCCTGCGGGCCACCTTCTCGCCATGGGAGAAGGAACAGAGTCCGCTGTATTTTCTCCCAAGCCCGTAGGGCGTCGTTTCTAGCCGCGATCTTTAGATCGTCGGCGATGTTCATAAATGACCAGACATGAATTGGATGGATTGGTGATTTTGCCAACCAACAACCCATCCAACTAAAAACGCTAAATTTACCAATTACCGGTGTCTACACGGAACCTGACCCAGTCTGAAACCGCCAAGTCTACGTCCCAATCTGGCTCACCGTACACAACCACGGCCGCTTTAAGCGAGTAACGGGTGTCATCCGCTAAGTGAAGCTCATCATTTGGAATAAAGACCTTGACTTCCCAGCTATCGTTGTCCGTTTCGGGCACAAATGATGTCCACGTCGCGACATCACCGCCTACCGTGGCGTACTCATCGTTGAAGTCTTTGAGAGCTGGCTCCCGGCTGCTGTCCTGATGGAAGAAGACGAGCGCGAAAGTTTCTTGACCTGCACGATCCGTGACATCAATATCCATCGAGATGCCGATGCCGTCGACCCCTTTCACCTGCACATCTTGTACTACCTGAACATTTGACAGTTCAACCGTGCCATTGCCGTTGTTGCTGTTATCAGCGCCGCTTTTGCCTTCAACTTCAACAAAAAAGCCAACCGTTTCACTAGCCGCCATTTGGTTACCAGACGAATCTATGAGGGTCACCTGATA
>JBCCSO010000321.1:0-5768 GCA_039199965.1 Chloroflexota bacterium
CCGGCCGGACACATTTTTGACCGACAGCTTCCACAGTTCAACCACATCGTCTGTGGGCAAGCTGAGCTGCATCACAATCTCTAGTCCCAAATGCTTAACCATCCATTTGATATCGGCCTTCCCCACAGAGAAGCGATAGCTGTCTTGCTTCTGGCGCACCGGCTCGTACGGGGCAGAAAACAGCTCTCCCGTTTATTCGTCCTTGATGTAGAAAAATCGGCCGGGATGGTGTGCGTAATACGGCTGTTCTGGCTGCATAAATGTTTTGGCCTCTAGATTGGGAGCGTACATGTACTTAGCCGGTTCAGGATTCATATACTGGGCCACTGCGTATCCACGACAGTTAACCTGAATCATCATGCGTCGGTTCCACAAAAATCCGGCCGCGCGAGGCATATCTACAGGGTTAAGTAGCTCAAAACGTTCACCATTGGCGATTGATTCTACGATCATAATTGTCCTTAAAATAATTGGTTTGAAATATGCGATAGGGTGTTTTGGAAGGCTCAAATTCTACCAAACCTTTGACATGGGTACAGATTCTGGCTGTACGTGGGGGCGGTCACCTTTCTTAGAGATTTTTGGCTCATCTTCCAATTAGCAACAGAGTCTGCTATCCTGTTCACAAGCTATACCTGCACACCAAGCATCGCTTACACACCAAAACAAGCACTACATCGCACACTGTTCAGGTCTACAACTACATACAAGGAGATTACACACCATGGCTTATCAAGTTAAAGCTGATTGGTTCATTGCGCTTAGTAAAAAGATGATGTTTTACGATAGCTCAGGTGAACTAGAACAACTTTGCAACCATTTAAGGTTTGACTTCAATTCGATCAGAAGGCAACCAATAGGGATTCAAGTACAAGAGATTATCGGGGCAATGATTTTTCGGAACGAGCTAGGCAAACTAATCGGCTACCTCAAGAAAAATCGGCCGCGTTCACAGCCACACGCCTATCATCAGATTAATCTGAACGATATTCAGCTGCAGGCTGAAGCAGCTTTGCGTTTAGGTGACCCTCTGCTAGAGGTCGAGCCAACCAGCGCCGTGGTCGTTGTGCCACCTAAAGGGGTTGTCAAAACGTGGTATCACGAATTTGCAGAAGTTTTGGAAGATTATTACGACGATGATGAGTTCCGGCAGATGTGCAAGCACTTTCGAATCAATGAAGCGATCACATCGCTGAATAGCAAAAAAGCGCGGGCCCAGATAGTGGTGGGATACGGGCTCGACTACGGCATTATCGGCCGAATCGTGAAATACTGTAGGCAAAATCGGCCGCGGGTTCAGCCGATGAGGTTCAATCAGATCCCGTGGAATACGTTTGAAGCACGGGCTATAGAAGCGGTTCGCTCAGGCAATCCGCTTAATGACCCGATCACGGCCAGAGCAGCGTATCGCATGTTTAGCTAAAGATAAACCGCCGCAGACTTACTTGCGGCCGGTTGGTTCACTCCCCGTGTACGAACCTAAAGGTCTTTATCCTCATCAATAATCTCACCATCTGACATGATGTGCAGTTCCATATCACCCATGTCAACTTCATAGTGGATGGTACCATCGGGCAGTTCAACGAGTTCAACCTCATCTATCTCGCTCTCTGGGTATTTTGCTTTGGCCGCTTTGATTACCGCGTCTGGTACGTCTGCTAGGTCTAGTTCAATTTCAGTTTGAACCAAAGTGCCATCCGCTAGAAAGTTAATTTCAACCCCTTTTCCGTCTTTTTCAAACTCAGCTTCATAGCCGCCATCTTCTTCACTCCATTCCGGTGCTATATTTGGATATAGTGCAGCAAAGGCATTTAGCACAGCCTCCGGTACTTCGACCGACTTTTCCAATTCGTTTTCTTCCGACATGTTTCAAACTCCTACTGCTTCTCATTAAATCTAAATAACTACTCTTTTAAAGATAGCCCATGTTGGTAGGAGTTTTGTTATGACTGTGTAAAAAAGCGGAGCTTTCGATATTTTTTCACATCGATACTTGCCATCAGCTAGGTTAACTGTCATAATTCCAGCGTTATGACTTTCGAGCGATTTAGCAGTTCAGCATTTTTTACGAGTGGCACTCACAAGCCGCGTCGTTAGTTCTTGCCTGATGGTCTAAATCATTTAACACTCGATCACACCTTGCAAACACTGAACAAAGGACGCGGCCAAAAACCGCGTCTTTTTTATTGTCAGTTGGTAAGTTAGATAGTGGGTTAGTTGGATGATTGGCTAGCGAGTTAACCAGCAAACTAACAAACTAATAAACAAACCAATAAACAGCCAATCTTCGATTGGCGTGTAAGTGAAACGACATGCTAGAAAAACTGGAACAAACATATCAAGAAGCCAAGGCATCTCTTGCCAATGCGGCTTCGTCCGATGACCTCGCTACGTGGTATCGGGAAACACTCGGCTCCAAAGGATCGGTTCAGCTCATGACCCGGCAGTTTGGCAGCATTGACCCGGCCGATCGGCCTGCCTTTGGTGCCCGCATCAATGAGGTCAAAGGTGAGCTACAAACGGCTTACGACGCCAAATTTAATGAGATTCGCGCTGTTGAAATGGAAGCAGACATCGCTGATGGAGCGATTGACATCACTATGCCCGGCCGTCGTCAGGCGAAAGGTGGTTTGCATTTAGCAACCAAAAACCTGCGCGAAATCTATCGCGTTTGGGGCGATATGGGCTTTCAGGTCTACCGCAGCCGTGACGTGGAAACGGATGAGTACAACTTTGAGCTGCTCAACATTCCACAGCACCATCCTGCCCGTGATATGTGGGACACCTTTCACACCACCACCCCTGGCATGATTCTGCGAACGCACACTAGCCCCGGCCAAATCCATGCGATGCGCGAGTATTGTCCAGAACCGATTCGGGTGATTTTGCCCGGTATGTGCTACCGGTATGAGCAAATCACCGCTCGCAGTGAGATCCAATTCCATCAAATTGAAGGGCTTGCCGTCGGCCGGAATATCACCTTTGCTGACCTGAAAGGGACACTGACCGCATTTGCTCGTCGGATGTTTGGCGCGAATCGCCAAGTGCGTTTCCGTGCCAACTACTTTCCATTCACCGAGCCCTCGGCCGAAATGGATGTGGAGTGCATGCTGTGCAACGGCAAAGGATGCAACGTATGTAAGTACACTGGCTGGCTCGAAATTTTGGGTTGCGGCATGGTCCACCCCACCGTACTGAAAAATGGCGGCTACGATCCCGAAGAATTTTCCGGTTTTGCTTTCGGGATGGGTCCAGAGCGGATCGCCATGCTCAAGTATGGCATTAACGACATTCGTTATTTCTGGGGGAACGATTTGAGGTTCCTAGAGCAGTTCAACTAAACATTAATCAGTAGGTCGGTATTCGGTAGGTCGGTAGATCGGTGCTCAGAAGCCACTGGCCCAACTCGTTGGGCTTAACGGAACAGAGTTCCGTGGGTAAGCGAAGCGACACTGACCTACTGAATACTGACCCACCAAAAACATGCGTATACCAATTTCATGGCTTAAAGAATATGTAGATGTCACAGTCTCGCCACAAGAGCTGGCCGACATGCTGACAATCGCCGGGATGGAAGTAGATGCCGTTGAGTACATCGGTATTCCCGGCGGCAAAGACGAAGACAAGCGGCTGGTCTGGGACCGTAAGCTGTTGATCATCGGGCAAATTCTGCAGGTAGAGCAGCACCCCAACGCGGACAAGTTGGTTCTAGCCACTGTTGAATATGGGGCCGAAGAAACCGAAACGGTTGTTACGGGTGCTCCCAACATCTTCCAATACATCGGCAAAGGAGACCTGACTGATCTGAATCTGTTTACCCCATTTGCCCTTGAAGGGGCCATTGTGTATGACGGCCACAAAGAAGGTAACGTCAAAATGAAGCTTAAAGGGAAGGCGCTGCGCGGCATTCACAACCGCTGCATGGTTTGCTCTGCCAAAGAGCTGGGCTTGGGTGAAGATCATGAAGGGATCATGATCACCAACGCTGACGATTTAGGTGTTGATGAGTTGGTTCCCGGCACCCCGCTGCAAGATATTTTTGGCGATGTCATCATCGACTTTGAGGTGATTCCGAACATTGCCCGCACCGCCTCGATTGTGGGTGTGGCGCGCGAAGTGGCGGCGCTCACAGGCCAACCGATTCGTTACCCGTCCTACGAGGTTCAGCAAGATGGTCAGGTCAACGTCAATGATGTGGCTATGATTACCACCGATGAGCCGGAGCTCAATCCACGCTTTACTGCGATGCTGATCGAGAACGTCGGCCTGCACCAAAGCCCGCTTTGGATGCGCCGCCGTCTTGAGATGGCCGGGATGCGGGGGAAAAACGTTGTCGTTGACATTTCAAACTACGTGATGCTTGAGATGGGACAGCCGAACCACACCTTCGACTGGGATTACATGAAATCTCGATCGGCCGACTATGATGCCGGTGGCAAGGTGCATATCAACACTCGGTTGGCGCAGGATGGTGAGAAGCTCATCACCCTTGATGGTTCTGAGCGCGAGCTGAAACCATTCAGCATTTTGGTAACTGACCCGGCCGGAAACTTGTCTTTGGGCGGGATCATGGGTGGTCAAAATTCAGAGATTAACGACAACACCACCAACGTTTTGCTAGAGGCCGCGGCGTGGAACTACATGAACATCCGCCGTACTTCGCACGCGCTTAAGATGGCCTCAGACGCGGGCTTCCGCTTCTCACGCGGTGTGCATCCGTCACAGGCACTGTTGGGATGCAAGCGGGCGGCCGACCTGTTGCGCAAATACGCGGGTGGCACGGTGGCTCAAGGGATCATCGACTACTACCCTGCACCGGCTGAAACTATCACCGTAGAGGTTGATCTCACCTACGTCAAACGCTGGTCTGGCTTAGACGTGACCGCTGCCGAATGCAAAACTCTGCTCGAAAAACTTGAGTTTGTCGTTGAGTTAGACGGCGACTTAATCAAAGCAACTGCACCAGATCATCGTATTGACATCCATCACAAAACCGACATCGTCGAAGAGATTTGCCGCATGTATGGCTACGACAATCTGCCTACAACTGAAATGGCCGATGTGCTGCCACCACAGCGAGGCAATGTGGCCCTTGATCGTGAAATGATGCTCAAAGACACGCTGGTTGACTTGGGGATGCAGGAAGTGATCACTTATCGACTCACTACACCTGAACGTGAAGCTAAACTTTTAGCCAACGGCCCAGCTGATGATCGTTCGTATGTCACGCTGGCCAACTATGTGTCGGCCGATCGTGTGGCGATGCGCCACAACTTGCTCGCCAGCGTGGCAGAGATTGCGGCCGAAAACAGCCGTCATGCCAAGCGGATCTCGATTTTTGAAGTGGGCAAGGTTTACCTGCCCAGCGAAGATGGAGATCTACCAACTGAGAATACCCATCTCGCCATGATTATGACCGGTGAGCGGGGCAAACAAAGCTGGCAAGATGGCTCAGCTCCCACCGAATATGATTTCTACGACATCAAAGGTGTGGTAGAAGATCTGATTGGTTCGCTCAACGTACAGAACTTCAGAATGGAAATAGGCGAGCATCCATCATTTCGCCCCGGCCGGACAGCTAAGCTCATGCTCAACGACCGCGTGCTGGGCTGGATGGGTGAACTGCATCCGGTTGTGGTTGAGAACGTGGAGTTCCGCACAGACAACGCGGTGTTAGCAGCCGATATTGATCTGGATATGTTGCTGAAGAAAGTGCGTGACGCCATCAAATTTGATGCACCGTCTCCTTATCCAGCCATCGAAGAAGA
>JBCCSO010000322.1:0-5766 GCA_039199965.1 Chloroflexota bacterium
AATGAAAATCGAGCGTGGATTGAGAGCCTGCAAGCTGATCTGCCTACAGTGCCTACTTCTGAACCCAACGTAGTTTTGGCAAAAGTTTACCCTGACGGCTTAGCCAACAACGACATGGATGAGGCTATCCTGCTGAAAAATCTAGGGAGTGACGAGATTAATCTCGCTGGATGGGGTGTGTCCGATGATCCAACCAATCCTACAAAAATGATAATGCCCGCTAGTACCATTATTCCGCCAAATGGAGAGATATGGATCACAAGAAATGCAGATGCGTTCCAGCGCCAATTTGGCTTTCCGGCCGATTATGAGTCGGGCAACAGCAATCTTGGGGCCAACCAGCAGATGTTAGGGAACTGGCCCGGATTTTCTAATGCCGGAGATGAAGTGGTGCTGGCGAACAGCCGTGGCGAGATTGTAGATGCGTTGGTGTATGAAACTGGGAATGCAACTGTATTGGCCCAAATGGGAGAGTGGGTCGGTGATAGCCTGCCATTTTCTACTGTTGGAGCGGCTGAAGGGCAATTGCTGTTCAGAAAACTTGATCCAGCAACGGGTGAATTACTTGCTGACACCAATGGTCGGAGCGATTGGGGACAGGATCCAGATGACCCTGTTTTGGGCCGTCAAGTTCAATATCCTGGTTGGAATGTTGATAGATTCTTTGTCCCAGTGGAGGTACAAACCAGCGCCGCTTTGACGATTGCGGTGGCACCTGACAATGCCTTTGAAGCTGTGGCAAACTTAATCGATAAGGCTCAGCGGTCGATACAGATCGAGTCACATACATTTGAAAGCCACGACCTGTTAAATCATTTGAAGCAGGCTGTCCAGCGGGGTGTGCAAGTTGATATTTTGCTTGAGGGTGGTCCTCCGGGCGGCCTGCAAGACCCTCAGCGCTGGAACTGTTACGATTTGGAACAAGCTGGCGGCAACTGTTACATTATGCAGAATGATGCATCAAACGAAGTGTTTGACCGCTATAAATTTATGCATGCTAAATTTATGATTGTTGATGGTCGGTATTCGGCCGTGAGCAGCGATAATTTAAGCCCAAACAGCTGGCCTGCTGACGATAAGATAGATGGAACCTTCGGCCGACGGGGCATTGTATTGATTACAGATGAACAGTCAGTTGCCAATCACCTACAGTCAATATTTGCGGCTGATCTTGATCAAGCGAACTATAGTGATATTGTCCGATGGCAGCCTTCACAAACGACGACCGGGTTTGGGATTGAGACCTATCAAATTCCAGAACCGCAAAATGCAATAACCTACACTGTTGGTTTCCCAGAGCTGTTCGAGGTTAGAGAGGAGATGACGTTTGAAATTATTCAGGCTCCAGAAAACTATCTGAACCCGACGGCCGGGCTATTTGCACTGCTTGATGCTGCAGGCGAAGGGGATACTCTGCTGGTTGAGCAGCAGTACGAACGTTTGTACTGGGGAGAGACTGACGCTCCCAATTTGCGGCTCACCCACTACATCTCTGCTGCCCGACGTGGAGCAGAGGTCAAAATCTTGCTAGACAGCTTTTTTGATGATGAGAGCCACCCGGCAAGCAACAAGGCAACCTGTGATTGGGCCAATCAATTGGCAAATCAGGAAAGGCTTGAGTTAACCTGCCGGACAGGCAATCCGACCGGGCTTGGAATTCATAATAAGATGGTATTGGCTAACATTTCTGGGAAAGGTTACATTCACGTGGGTAGCATTAATGGATCAGAGCAATCTGCAAAAGCCAATCGCGAGGTGGCACTACAGGTAGCTTCAGATGAGGCGTATGCATTTTTAGAAAGTGTGTTCAATCGTGACTTCCCATCTCAAATTTTCATCCCAATTGTTACGCATGAGCAAAATGGGGCGATCCTTCGGCCGTTGATCAGTGAGGTGCTATACAACCCATTTGGTTCGGCTGATGATGCAGAGTTTATTGAGATTGTTAATCCTTCAAACCGGCCGATCGATATTTCTGGGTACAGTTTGTCAGACGCCATCACGGCCGAAGATTATGCCGACCTCCGCAGGTTCCCTCAGGGAACTGTGCTACCGCCAAAAGAAGTTTTGGTTGTTGCACAGCAATCAAAAGCCCTTGAAGATCAGTTTTTTGTCAAAGCTGATTTCGAAATTCTTGATTCAGATCCTGATGTTCCCGAATTGATTGATGATTTGACATGGGGAGATCCATCAACGTTTATACGATTGAGTAATGTAGGAGATGTTATTTTTCTGCGAGATTCAGCTAATATCCCTGTTGATGTATTAGCTTATGGTGAAGTTCAGGTTGATGGCTATCCGATCTGCCCGGCCGTTACCTTAGCTGGGGCATCAATCCGTCGGATAGTTGTAGAGGTTGACAGTGGCTCATGCAGTGATTTTGAGGAGTGGGGCAGCCCAACACCCGGACAAGCTCCATAAAGGCACCCAAAACAAAAATGCCAAGTAGAAATACTTGGCATTTAAACGAATTAAGCTCAGATTTTAATCGTCTGGAAACAGATCTGTGCCACCATCTTGATCAGGTGGTTGAGGTGCATCAGACTCAATTACAGGAGACCCAGCGCGAGTTGAGATCGTGCTTTCAAAAATGATTGCAGGCGGCTCGTAGCCTCTTTTCTCATCTTTGCTCTCTGTGGAATTTACTTCAATATCCTGCATTAAATTTCTCCGTCAACTGAATAAATAGCACGGGCTTCCTACGTGAACAGCCTGCAGAAAGTTACCTGCTAAGAATAGATTTGTCAAATGATTTCACTTGCTTTTTTTTGCGATTATCCCGTTATTCGGCATTATAACTTGTGTAGGCAACTAACCTGCTAAAGCCTAGACAAAATATGGTTGAGTAGCATCATGGGCGAAGCCAAACTAAGTTTATTTTAAATAATCATCTTAAGATTCAAGTAACAACAGCGCAAAGTTTGAGTTATAATTTTATGTAGACTAAGTTGTAAGCAACCAAATGTAGAATTAATTTTGCATTTTTAGACGCTATTAGGCTTCTCATCGATTTCTCGTTCAACAAAGCCCACCTAAACGTCTAAGCTGGTTTCGTTATTACTGTCAAAATTAGTCGGAGAAGAAGATTGCAGGGGGATTGCTTTATTGTTATTTCCTCTGCCTAAGTTGATGAAGAAGATTTGGGCCCTACTACCTGTCTTGACTCTATTTTGGGTCGCAGGTAGTTTATTTATTCCTGTTGCTATCGGTCAAGAGGATACTGCAAATAAGAGCCGTCTTGACGCTGCCCAATCTCTACTTGAATCAATGACCCCTGAGGAAAAAGTGGGCCAATTATTTTTGGTTACTTTTACAGGGAGCCAGCTTACCCTTAATTCGGAAGTTGTAGACCTTATCGTAGACTATCATATCGGTGGGGTGATGCTCCAATCGGAAAACGACAACTTTTCAGATGAGTCAAATATTGCGGCCGATTTGGTTCTGATGAACAATAGTCTGCAGGAATTAGCCATTTTAGGGAGGAGTAGCCGGTTAGACAGCAACACGATCTCTGATGGACTGGGGGGCGAGGAGGTTGAAGAAAACAATGCGACTCAAGAAATCTTTGAGGAGATTCCGATTTTTATTGGAACGACACATGGAGGAGGAGAAACGGCCGAGCTTCAATCGGGATTAACCCAACTGCCGCGTCAGTTGGCTATTGGCAGCACATGGCAACCAGATGCAGCAAGCACTGTAGGGCAAGTTTTGGGACGTGAGTTAGAGGGGTTGGGTTTTAATTTGTTGTTCAACCCATCCTTAAATGTGGCTGAAACAGAGCAAGTTGGGACATTTGCCCGAGAAGTGAGTATGACTGACTCATTTGGTGAGAGTCCATATTGGGTCGGATTGTTTGCTGAAAATTATATATTCGGGGTCAAAGAAGGAAGTAACGGCCGAATTGCGGTAATTGGTTCAGACTTTCCCGGCGCGGGTGGTAGTGACCGTCCCTTGAATAGTGAGATTGCCACCGTGCGTAAAACACTACAAGAAATGCAGGATGAAGACTTGGTGCCTTTCATGATGGTTTCTGGAAGTGGCCAACTCTCCACTACTGTTGATGGCTTTTTGACCGCCCACCTGCGCTATCAAGGTTTGCAGGGCAACATTGATACCCGCTCAAACCCGATTAGTTTTGACGGTCAAGCACTTGAGACATTGTTCCAGCTTGAGCCAATGGCGAACTGGCGTGAAGAAGGTGGTATGCTGGTTTCGGGAGAGCTAGGTGCGCCGGCTATCCAACAATTTTATGCAACGGCCGATGACCCATTTCCTCATCGTAGGGTGGCAAAGGATGCCCTCTTAGCTGGCAATGATTTGCTCTATACAGGTGATTTTGCAGCAACGGACAACCCTATTGTGGAAGCTGCAAATATTAAGGATGCGATCAACTGGTTTGTTGAGCAATATTCTGCTGATCCTACATTCCGCGTGCGAGTTGATGAAGCGGCTTTGCGCATACTGCAAACTAAAATTGAGATCTACGATAATGATTTGTCACTTTTAAATGTACTGGTTGATGAGGCTGAAGCGGTTGAAGGTGTTGGATCGAGTGATGGATTGGTTAGCGATATTGTGCGGAACGGGGCGACCCAGCTTTCCCCACGACCTGAAGACAATCCTGAACCGCTGCCAGGACCTCCTAATGTTAATAATGCCATTATTGTTTTTACAGACTCACGCCAGAAGCTCCAGTGTACTGATTGCAAAACGACACTTTCTCCAAATCCAGATAGCCTTCAAGATAGAATTTTGTCGTTATACGGACCAGACGCTAGCAATCAAGTTAATCCTGCCAGAGTATTTAGCTTTTCATTTGACGACTTAGAAGAGTATTTAGACTCTGATTTGCCGATATTGGTTGACCCGACGGAACCGATCACTTCAACCGGATTGATCACGGAGCCAATTTCGTTCCCTACCAATTATTTGGTTCAAGATGCACTGGCCAATGCGGATTGGGTTGTGTTTTTGCCGCAAAATGAAAGCTCTGCACTTGGCTCTAGCAGTGCGATGAACCGCCTTCTCTCTGAACGGCCGGAGGTGCTGGGCGGTAAAGTGACGGCCGTCTTTGCTTTGGGGTATCCAGTCGACTTAGACTCAACAGCGGTTAGCCAGGTAACTGCTTATTACGCACTTTACGATACGGGCGATGCGTCAATTGATACGGCTGCGCGCATTTTGTTTGGTGATTTACCCCCACGTGGAGCCTCACCTATTTCTGTGAATGCGGTTCGGTATGATTTAGACCGCATTACCGCACCAAATCCTGCTCAGATTATCGGACTGACTCTGATTAATTTGGGAGATGATGAAGACAATGATCTGTCAGACTTCATTCCGGGTGACAATGTGCGACTGCAGACCGGTATCATTTTAGACTACAACAACAATCCTGTTCCTGATGGAACGTTGGTTGAGTTTATTCAAGAGGATCGCGTGCAAGGAGGGTATAGCGTGATCGCTGATGTCCCTACTTCTGGTGGGCGGGCTAGTTTTGATTTTGTGCTGTCTGGCCGTGTGGGGCAGTTCCGGCTTAGGGCTGCGGCCGGTCAAGCGATTGCGTCGGACGAAGTGGATATTGCCATCCTTGAAAATGATACAGCGCAAGTTGAAGTGATTACGCCAACGCCTGAACCCACCAGCACGCCGACACAAACTCCTATCCCTACCGCAACGGCTACTGAGCCACCAACAGAAACTCCTACCCCTACATCAACCCCTATACTTGTGGCTGAACCAACTGAGCCTGAGATTCGAATCACG
>JBCCSO010000323.1:0-5752 GCA_039199965.1 Chloroflexota bacterium
CCTGTTTTTAGCAGAGGCACCCTTTGTCATGAAAAAGGTAAAGCTGTGAACGATACAGACAATAAAGACGAAATTGAAAATGTAGAAGAGGTTGCTGAAGACGCAGAAAATCGGTCAGAAGCCAAAGAGCAAGAGCTAACGTTGGAAGATCAGTTGGCGGCCGCTCAGGCTGAATCCGCTAAAAATTTGGACGGATGGCAGCGTGCACTGGCAGATCTTTCTAACGCGCGCAAGCGTTTTGATCGCCAAACGCAGCTTTCCTACACCAATGCCACCGTTGAGGTGGTCAGTAAGCTTCTGCCGGTGATGGATGACTTTGATCGCGCAATGCAAAACGTGCCTGAGGAAATATCTGAAAACAACTGGTTTGATGGCTTGGGTGGTGTGTTGCGCAAGATGACCCATATTTTGGATGGCATCAATGCTGAGCGTATCCCGTCTGTGGGTGAGGAGTTTGATCCCAACATTCACGAGGCTCTTTCAACTGAACCATCAGAAGAATATGAAAGCGGTGTTGTCACCCGTGAACTACAGGGCGGTTATAAGATTGGTGACCGGGTGATCCGACCTGCACTTGTATATGTAGCTGAATAGAGTTTAGCGTTTTGATGATCCTTTGCGGATATAGTATTCGGATTCAATAAACTGGTGAGTCTATAATTTTTTGTGCCCATTATCGCTGATTAGAAACTGCGCAGGGCTTAAATCAAAGAAGAAATAGAAGAGAACTAAACATCGATATGGGAAAAATTATTGGTATTGACTTAGGTACAACAAATTCTGTTGTAGCCGTTATGGAAGGTGGGGAGCCTGTCGTTATTCCTAGTGCAGAGGGTGGGCGTACATTCCCATCTATTGTGGCGGTAAATCCAAAAACGGGTGAGCGTCTGGTAGGGCAGGTGGCCAAACGTCAGGCTGTTGTTAACGCAGACAACACAATCTTTTCATCCAAGCGTTTTATGGGGCGCAAAATTTCTGACCCGGCCGTTGATCGCGCAAAAGAATTTGTTCCTTATGGGGTCGTTGGCGCACCGAATGGTGATGTTCGGCTAACCATGAATGAGAAAGAATATTCACCACCTGAAATTGCCGCGATGATCCTACAAAAAATTAAGGCAGACGCTGAAGCGTTTTTGGGCTCACCCGTTACGCAGGCGGTCATCACAGTTCCTGCTTATTTTGATGATAGCCAGCGTCAAGCCACGAAAGACGCTGGCAAAATTGCTGGACTTGAAGTATTGCGCATCGTCAATGAGCCAACCGCCTCAGCCTTATCATACGGTTTAGGCAATGATACGGATGAGGTGATTGCTGTTTACGACCTTGGCGGTGGTACCTTTGACATCTCTATTCTGGACGTCAGCGATGGCGTTTTTGAGGTATTGTCAACCAACGGTGATACTTTCTTGGGTGGTGACGACTTTGACATGCGCATCGTTGAGTGGGCTGCCCAGCAGTTCAAAATGGAAGAAGGTATTGACCTGCGTAATGATCGCCAAGCCTTACAGCGGCTTCGTGAAGCATCTGAAAAAGCGAAGATCGAACTGTCTACCACCATGCAGTCTGAGCTTAACTTGCCGTACATTACGGCCGATGCAACTGGGCCAAAACATCTTAATTTAACCCTGAGTCGTGCAAAATTTGAGCAGCTTACAACTGATTTAGTTGAGCGTTCAATCGCCCCTTGCCGTCAAGCTCTGAAAGATGCTTCTTTGGGCAAAGGGGAAATTACACAGGTAGTTCTTGTTGGGGGTATGACACGCATGCCCGCTATTCAAGAAGCGGTTAAAGAATTCTTCGGCCGTGAGCCGCATCGTGGTGTGAATCCTGACGAGGTGGTTGGTGTAGGTGCGGCTATTCAGGCCGGAGTCTTAGGTGGTGATGTGACTGACGTTTTGCTTTTGGATGTCACACCGCTAACACTCAGCATTGAAACGCTTGGCGGGGTAGCTACCCCCCTAATTGAACGGAACACAACCATTCCGGCTAAGAAAAGCCAAATTTTTTCAACCGCGTCTGACACCCAGACTCAGGTAGAAATTCACGTGCTACAGGGTGAGCGTTCAATGGCGAACGACAACAAAAGCTTGGGCAAATTTATTTTGGATGGTATTCCACCTGCTCCACGCGGTGTTCCACAAATTGAAGTATCGTTCGATATTAATGCGGATGGTATTTTGAATGTAACCGCGACCGACAAAGCGACCAATCGTGAGCAAAAAATGCAGATCGTTCCATCAAGTGGTTTGAGTGATGATGAAATCAATCAAATGGTAAACGATGCTGAAAAATTTGCGGCCGATGACGAAGCCCGTCGCGAAAGCGTTGAGAAACGAAACGGTGCAGAAACAGCCGCACACGGTGCTGAAAAGTTTGTTGAAGACAATAAAGATAACCTGACTGAAGGTCAGCAAACAACAATCAAAGATCTCGCTGCACAGGTTCGGGCTGCTTTGTCTAGCGACAATATCGAAGCGATTGATAAAGCGGTTGAAGAATTGAACGCAGCTCTCCAAGAAATTGGCACATCTATGTATCAGCAGCAGGCGGCCGAAGGCGCAGCTAATGCCGGAGGCGATGGCGCTGAAGGCGAACCAGATGATGAAGATGTGATTGAAGGCGAGTTTACTGAAGGATAGAAAATTTAGTTCCCAGTTATGAGTAGCCAGTGATCAAGAATCTGATCACTGGCTTTTAGCTAATTTATGGCAAAACGGGATTATTACGAAGTACTGGGTGTTGACCGTGGTATTGACAAAAACGGTATCAAAAAGGCGTTTAGGCGTCTAGCCAAGCAATATCACCCAGACGCAAACAAAGAAGAAGGCGCGGCCGAAAAATTTCGCGAAATCAACGAAGCCAATGAGGTTCTATCCGATCCTCAGAAACGTGCGGCGTATGACCGCTACGGACATGCGGCTTTTGAAAACGGTGGTGGTGGTAGCCCGGGCGGTTTTGGCAATGCCGGCTTTGATGTAGCAGATATTTTTGAGGAATTCCTCAATGGCTTTGCGGGTGGCAGCAGCCGACGCTCGCGCAATGCTCCACGTAAAGGCAGCGACCTGCGCTATGATCTTCGAGTTGATTTCATGGACGCGATCTTTGGCAAGGATATTGAAATTGAGGTCACTAAGCCTGCTATTTGTCAAGACTGTGGCGGCACTGGTGCTCAGCCCGGTACCAAGCCGGTTACCTGTACAGACTGTAGCGGCACGGGTGAAGTGCGCCGAGTTCAGCAGTCGATTTTGGGGCAGTTTGTCAATGTGACTGCCTGCTCAACCTGTCGCGGTCAAGGTACACGCATTCTGGAGCACTGTAAAACTTGTGGGGGACAAGGGCAAGTTCAGAAATCATCAAATTTGACCATTCGCGTACCACCCGGTGCGAATAGCGAAACCCCCGTTGTGATTCAGGGTGAAGGTTCACCAGGTATAAACGGCGGTCCTCCGGGTAACTTATACGTGGTGTTGCAGGTCAAGCCACACGAGCATTTTGAGCGGCGCGGCGATGATGTTTATATCTCGATGAATATCAATGTGGCACAGGCTGCTTTGGGTGATGAGATTACTATTCCCGTTGTAGATGGAGAGGAAACGCTAACCATTCCGGCCGGAACGCAGCCGGGTACCCGTTTCACGATGCGAGCACGGGGCGTGCCTCGCTCGCGCCGCAGCGGCCGTGGTGATCATCACACGATTGTTCAAGTATCGATTCCTAAGAAGCTCAGTGGCGAACAAGAGAAATTGTTCATGGAACTGGGTGAACAGCTAGGCTCTGCGTCAGTGGCCAAGCGAGATCGCGGCTTTTTCGAAGGTCTTCGAGACACCCTAGAAGATTGGTTTGGTCTTTAAGTAATTTCAAAATAATCTAGGACTTTCGCTCTGGTCAGTCTCCAGACCGTGCCAGAAACGGCTCGGCGGGACGTCGGCCGGAGCAAAAGCGAAGGTCATATAAGTAAGTTCTAGAAAGGCATTCAGATTTCATGGGTGCCTTTTTTTATTTAGGGGGAGATAGCATCGATAGCTTTTGTATTCTGTATTTGGTGTTTTTGATAGTTTATGAAACTGGAGCCCCTGGGATTTTTTGCTGCTTTGAATCATTTCTTTGCTAAGTTCGATGACATTATCGGCTGCCAAAACTTCTGGAACTGATCTAAATGCTGCTATCTCTACTTCTTTTTCATCCGCTACAGGATTGCCGCTGACATAATCTACCTTGAATACAATGTATAAGTTGCTATCTAGGTTAGAGCGTTTAATACGTACCCCGTCCCTGATTCCGATAATTTCTACAGGTCGTACTTCTATACCGGTTTCTTCCATCACTTCTCGAATACAGGCTTCTTCTAGTGATTCTCCGGGGTCAACATAACCGCCTGGAATCATCCACATTTCCTTGTTCGGTCCATATGTGATTTTGACCATTAGCACTTGGTCGTCTTTGATTGCAACTGCTCCAACAGATACTGATATTGAATTTGTTCCTTTTGCTTCCATCAGACTCATTTTATCCTGCTAGCAACCGTATAGGTATGGCAAAAAACGTGCGTAAGTGCGGGGCACTCCCCAGCCAGTTGCTGGCTGTTACAAGATTTTCGTGGGGAGTGCCCCGCATTTTGAATATATAGATTTTTACGTTGTTTACACTTTGAATCTGGCTGAACCTATTCAAGCGTTACCTTCTATGAGTCGTTTCAATTCATTATCAAAGAGGAAAATCATTGTGAACACGTTTAGATCAACCAAAATAATTGCTATCTTTATTTTTTTAGGATTAGTAGCCTGTAGAGGACAAGTTTCTGGTAAATCAATTGAGATTTTGCCAACCCAGACACCACAGCTACAGGCTGTAGAAGCTGCAGATACACTAACGTTTTCAGCTCGTGCCAACCCAAACCCCAAAGATGTGTTGCGCTGGCTAGAAAGCCAAAAAGATAGCTGTGCCAGTTTGTCCGGCCAGCATGTGGGGCACGGGTATGAAACGGAGGCAAAGTATGATGAACTGGTTGGCGGGCTGGTTCAGCAATCTGGCCGAACCGTTGGCTTGGTTGAAGCTGACTATCACGATTGGAACTATGTTCGAGATGCAGAAGCGTTTAATCAGCCGCTGATTGATCACTGGAATCGAGGCGGTTTGGTAGGGATTAACTGGTCGGCTCCAAATCCGTGGACCGGTGGAGATGTTTGGGATCAATCCCAAGCCGACTTAAACGAACTGCTCGATCCTAGCACGGCCGCCCATGCTGAATGGATAAGCCAGCTCGATTATGTTGCGGGTGGGCTACAGCATCTACAGGACAATGGGGTGGTGGTCTTGTTTCGGCCGCTGCATGAAATGAACGGGGACTGGTTCTGGTGGGGGGCAAATATCCACCCCGATGATAACGTACCGTATATCAAGTTGTGGCGACAAATGCACCAATACTTTACCCAAACAAAGGGCTTGGATAATTTGCTGTGGGTATACGCAGCCAGCACCTATGCGGGTGAAAGTTGGAAACAGCCGGTTGATTATTTTTATCCCGGGGACGATGTGGTTGATATTGTGGGCTTGGATGTGTACGACGATGGTCTAAACGCGTCTGGGTATGAGCAGATGCTAAAGCTGGGCAAACCGTTTGCGCTGGCTGAAATTGGGCCGCTCAACCAGCGTGATGGCAGCTTTGATAATTTGTACATGCTGGAGCAAATTCAAGCACGGTATCCAGAGGCGGTTTACTGGCTGATGTGGCACGGCTGGATGGAAGATGGCG
>JBCCSO010000324.1:0-5739 GCA_039199965.1 Chloroflexota bacterium
CATCGACGGAGAGCCATCTAGCAGAACAACCACGCTTCGGTTAACCACACTGGGAATACGCAAATAGGGTCTAGCCAGTGCAAAGACAAGTAATCCCAAAATCAAAAGCTGCAGAAACATCAGCAGGTTGCGGCGCAGCTTTTGCCACAGGGCGTTGGCCTCGCGATCCCGCGTCAGCTTTTGCCACAGCATAGTCGAGCTAACTACTACCTCTTGGCGACGCAGGCGCAGCATATACATGATGATGATGGGAATTGCTAGGAGCCCAAGTAGCAGCAAAAACGGGGTCAAAAAGGCCATTCGGAAATAATAACGGATGGGGAAGCTTTTTGGAAAAGGGTTAAGGAAGTTTGAAGGTTGAGAACATTAACAGGATGATGGCTTAGCTTCGCACGCTTGCCATCATCTCATCAACTCTCAAATCATCTAATTGGCCTGCTGACTTTCCTCAAAAAATGCGCCAAACCACTGGATGGGTGGCCGACTGCGGGCTGCTTGCTCCGGTGTGACTTCTCCAGCCGCAATCGCTTCGAGCACGGCCGGCCGGAAATAATCTTGATCACCCAAGCGGACACCACGGGCCGTTTCAAAGTGCTGCTCCATCAAAGCACCTAACGGCTGAGGCAAAACATCCCAGAAGTTGTTGGCCCAGCGGGTAGAATGTCTTGCTGGAACTCTGCGCTCAGACAGGTTGGTTGGCTGATAGCTTAGCCAGTTGATAAACGTCCACGTGCTGATTGGGCTCTGTGATTTGCTGCTAATGACCCCACCACGAGGAATTAGCGGAGAAATGGCCGGAGATGAATCAGATGATGGGAAGGGCATGACAACAGCATTTCTGGTGGCGCGATCATGTTCAAGGCGGCCTGGTTTTGAGACCCACATGGCGGTATTACCAACTGAAATAGATGATTCTGTCAGGAAGTGAATCATCTGCTGCTCATCGGTTCCGGCCGGTGGAATAGAAATCTGATCGCTGTGCTCCGCATAATAGGTGAGGGCGTTTTCAATCCCTTCGATTGTGAGCTCAAACCCGAGCAGGCAGCGCTGCCCAGAATCGATTTGCGAACAGTCGTTTTCACTGCTGTAGGCACGTGACAGCAAAATGCTGGGGTCCGGAGAAGCGATCCCCCAGCGAATCCCACTGTCTGTATAAATTGACATGATGTCTGAAAACTCATCCCACTGCCAACTGGCTGATGAGGGGTCATGAGGGTCACCAGCATCGGCCGCATACGATGCATCATAAGAGATAAACAGTAGCTCGCCATCGATGGGTAAAAACCACATGTGGTCATTCCACCATGCGCTGGCCCAGTGGGACGGATGGATTCCCGTGTGCATTCCCTGCGCGTAGAATTCTATTGGCAGAATGGCACCCGACGTAACCATTTCAAGTTTGGGCTGAACCAGCATGCCATCTATTGAACCAAGCAAATCCATCTGATTTCCCATAATCGGGTCAAAGGGAATCAGTTCAACCTGAATGCCATATAGTGCTTCAAATTCTGGGACGAGCTGATTAAATAGGCTCGTCAGCATTTCGGGAATTGCAAAGCGGATGGTTGTTTCCCCCAGCAAATCACTGGCTCGGCTGTCAAAATAGCGCCAATAGCTTTCAGGAATTTCTCCACGCGGCGTTAGCCCGTGAATGCGCGGGCTAATAAATACAAAATCTTCGGTGGGTAGTACTTGGAACGGGCTGATGGTGATATTTAAGGCGGTGCAGTCATTAATGACACAGTGTCTCTCTATGATGGGCTGCAGGCGTTCCTGGATTTCGGCCGTAAACGCTTCGTCTCGCTCAAAAATAAACAGCGTGCCGCGATCTAATTCAACCGCAACTGATTTGCCCCAGTAAAGAGGGGCATCGGCTTTCAGGCGTACAGAGCCATCAAAATCATCAAAAAACAGGTTGCGATGGCGAATCTCGCCGGTTGAAGTCTTCCATTCTGCGATCGCCCAGATCTCTTGATTGCTTTCTTCGTAATCGACAATCTGCGGCCGGCTCAGCCAAAACGCAATTTGCGACGGGTGCATTTGGTCATAGTTATCGGTAGGGCGTGAAGAAAAATTGCTGAAATATAGGTCTCCGTTTTGGGTGTAGACAGACTCGACTTGAAGGTCAACGGTGGCTTGCAAGAAGGCTAGTGTTTCTGTGTCAAAGCGATTGATACGCCAGCGGGCGTACAGGGCCACAACCAAGACAAGGATTAATCCGGCCGCGTATAGGCCCCATGGACGCTTTTTTACCGGTTTGCGATTTGGCTCACGATTAAATTGATCGGGTTCAGTCTCTTCTTCGAGTTGCCATTCGAAGCTCATTTTCAGTTGGTCAGTAGGTCACTATTCGGTCTATCAGTTTTGTACATTGTACGCCTCTGCTGACCTGCCGAATACTGACCTACTGGATACGCCTCACATGAACCCAATCATACAGGAAATTTTAAGTGGTAAAAAGCTGATTATCCTCCGTCTTATATTCAGGGAAAATGCGCTCAATGGCCGGGTTGTTCATTCGTTTGGTTAAAGCCTCTGCCAATACATCTCTGTAGTCGGTGGTAATGACTAAATCCCCCGGGCCTTCATGCACATCGGGGTGGATACCGGGCCAGCGTGCGTGTACCTGACTGCCGTTTACACCGCCTCCCATCAGCATCATCATATTCCCGTGCCCATGATCGGTCCCGGCCCCTGCGTTTTCTTGAATGCGTCGGCCGAACTCTGACATCACCATCACCGTCACCCTGCCCATTTTGTCACCTAAATCTTCATAGAAGGCTGTGAGACCTTGAGACAAACGATTTAGATTGCGGGCCATAATGCCGTCAGCGCCACCTTGGGCCACGTGGGTATCCCATCCCCCTAAATCAACGCAGGCTACCTCAACTCCTGCCTCTGCGTGGATGAGCTGTGCCACCGTCTGCATCGCCCGTCCGAAGCTGTGATCACCGTAAGCTCGGCCGCGTGGCTGTTGCGGATTTTTGCCGATTTTGCGCATAACTTCCAGTGCATCAAACGTTTGGGCGGCCGCTGTTTTGAGAAGCTCATAAGGCTGCTGCTGATAAATTTGCTGTAGGATGGCGCTGAGCTCTCCGGCCGTTTCTTCCCGGCCGCGCAAGTGATAATCTTCAACGGATTTCAACGCTGTTGCAGAAAGCTGCCCGGTCAATGACTGCGGCAGCATTTCTCCCACAGCAATGGCTCGCAACGCTGACTCATTGCCCGTATCTAGCGTGGCCAGATGGCGGGCTAGCCATCCCGAATGCTCACCCGGGACCGCCCCGCGCTCCATAAGGTCCATTGCCTCAAAGTGAGAGCGGCTTTCATCCGGTGATCCGGTTGCCTGCACAAAAGCCATGTCGCCTGCGCCGTAGATGTCGTGCAAATTTGCTAACGACGGATGCAATCCAAAAAACCCGTCTAGATCAACCGTACGCTGATTGTGTTCGGCCGAAATATCGTCCGGCCGGGCGATAGCGATCGTTGGCCGCTGCTGGTAATAATGATCATCACCGTGCGGTACGACGATGTTCAAACCATCCGCCCCTCCACGTAAAAAGACGCACACCAATGTGTCACCACGTGGCCCTGTGTGCTGATCGGCCAATTTAACTTTTGGGACCGAATCGGGCAGCGCCGTAATCGACTGCCCTAACATAATTCCGGCCGCGCCAAACAGGCTGGTGCCTAAGAACTCTCGTCTTGAAATTTTTTCGTATCCTGCACAATGTACTTTCTGCATGGTAAATATCCTTTTTTGTAAGTGGGCAAGATGCAAGATGCAAACGCCTCGATCTATGCTCCTCGTTTTGGCCGAGGCGAGTCAAGTAACAGACGGCGGATTGCAACCTGCATCTTGCGACCTGCATCTTGCTTCTTGCTAAATCAATTGAAATTCCGGTCCAGCAACAATTAGCCCAACCGCTTCACGCAAGCGATTCATGCGCTCACCGCGGCCCTCCCCTTTGGCCACATAATCCAGCAGCAGCTGCCGCTGATCAGATTGAGGGACCTGTCCAAGCAGAAGCGTATAAAACAAATCTAGAATGTCGGCCGGTTGATTGCTGTCTACAAGCTCTAAAAGTTTGGTCGGTTCAAAGCCAACTCCTTCCAACTTGTCGTGGACCAAGTCGTTCGCATAGTTCCAGCGGGGTAGCTGGTTGTTGACCCACGCATCGGCTACATCAGGGTAACCGTCTGGTGTTGGCCACATAAATGGCACCTGACCCATCGCTTGAAAACGGGCGTACAAATCACGGCTCAGCCGCACGTTGACGTTTAACGCCCGCAGGGACGATACGATGTAATGGACCGGCCGCTTGAGTTTTGGAGGGGCAGTTTTAAACTGCTCACTCAAAAAGATGGTGCGCAACATCGCTTTGATGTCACCATCGGTGTCACGAAATACTTGAGCAACCTCTGTTACGAGATCGGCCGGTGGCTCATCAGCCACAAAGCGACGCACCATCTTGGTGGCGATGTGTTCGGCCGTGGCCGGTTGATCTACTAGAAAATCAACCAGCGTGGCGATTTCGTCTTCACCCATCCCGGCCGGATAGCTCTGTCCCATGACCATCTTGGCATCATCATCGTGATGCTCATTTCTGAACGTTGTTTGCCCTTGTCCCAAACCGCGTCGCTTGACCGTTAGTCCACTCAAAATACGGGCTACATTCATCACATCGTCTTGGTTGTAGCCACCAAATACCCCTAATGTGTGTAGCTCCATGAGCTCTCGGGCGTAATTTTCATTAGGGGCTTCAGCGAAGTTTTTTGCATTATTTAGGTAGAACAGCATTGCAGGGCTGCGTACGCTGGCGTGTAGCAGCTCACGAAAGTTTCCAAGCGCATGCGGCCGGATCACATCTCGGTCGTCTACTATTTTGAAGAAGACTAGGACCTGATTGGTACGGGCATAAATGGTGAAGTGGTCTGACCAGAATTCAACCATCGCTTCATACAGCTGCCGCTCAGAGTAGATCTGGCGCGCGACAGTGGCCCAAATTAAATCGCGTAATCCGTCATCTAAGTCAAACCCCAACATGTAGTTGAGGTCTGCGTTGTACAGAGAAAGCCCAGACATAATGAGTTCGGCCGCTGTGTCGTCAAGCGTGTCAGGAGCCAACTGCTGTTCAAGCCACTGCTCATAACCAACTGTTTGAGCCTTTGCATAATCGCCCGGCCGGGGCCCATAACCCGCGCGGTTTAGCAAGCGCCACAGTGGATCAATATTTTCTTTAGCCGTATTGGTTGGGCCGGGAGGCAGTAGCTCAAGCTCATCTGGCAGATCTTGTATCGCCATTTGTTTACCAATGACGCTACACCCTGAAGCGGCTAGTGCGCCTGTTGTTAATCCCAGTTGAATAAATTTTCTTCTATTCATATTATTTCTCTTTTTCACCGACGCAGATAAGGGGGAACGCACTTTAGCTTTGTTGGGCCGGTGTTGTGTTGGTTTGGGTCATGTTTACAACGATAGGTTGAAAATTAGATTGATTTGCCTGTGGTGGTGCCCATTTGAGCAGGGCGAAAACGCCTGCACCGGTTGTTAAAATTATTTGGATTGGGAACAGAAAGACCCAGCCAATAATGGGGAATAGAGAGGCCAGCTTGTAGGCCAAGGCCCCCATGATGACCGGTTTTAGCGGGATGGTTTCGGCCGTGCCAAACATCCGCCGGCCGATGAGGAGGGACACTCCGCCCGCGCCCGTTATGCTGAGCAAGAAGATGGCAACC
>JBCCSO010000325.1:0-5714 GCA_039199965.1 Chloroflexota bacterium
AGCGTGCGATCTGAAACATCCAGCTTTTTAAAGACAGACTGCACGTAGCTTTTGACCGTGCTGGAGCTGAGGACGAGCGCCTCTGCAATTGCCTGATTGGTTAATCCCTCAACCATCAGGCGCAACACATCCATTTCACGCGGGGTAAGGGATTCCGGCATTTCAAGCTCCATTTCTTGCTGTGACTGCTCTTCGTTTAAGTCACGGAGAACCGATTCCAGAAATGACTGATCTACCTGTGAGTCCCCGGCTCCTACCGCTTTAACCGTCGCAATTAGATCTTCTTGAGGGATGTCTTTTAGAATAAACCCGGCCGCGCCGTTGGCTAAGGCTTGCAGCAAATAGGCTGTGTTTCGATAGGTTGTCACCATGATGACCCGCGTTTTAAGGTTAGCCTCTTTAATTGCGGATAATGCTTCCAATCCATCCATGTCTGGCATACGTATATCCATCAGCACAACATCAGGCTCTAGCTTTTTTGTCTGGTTAATTGCGTTAATCCCGCTATCGGCTTCTCCAATAATGTTGATGCCATCATCATCAAGCATGCTGCGCAAACCTTCACGCACCATTTGATGGTCGTCAACAATCAATACTGATAGTGCTTCCTGATCGGGTGTAGTCATGTGTGAGTTTTAACCTACTTTGAAAAAAATCTCAATATAACCAGAAAGCATTGTTATCAAATTATGTTTGGGTGAATTTTTATGAGTCCACTGAAAAAAGGTGTTTTCGAGACCTGACAGGTTTAAAAATCTGCCTCTCAGCACAGGAAACAACGGTCATAGAAACCTGTCAGGTCTTTTTTCAGCAGAGTCTTTTTATGTAACTAGATCGGTTCGACTTACAAAACAGCATCAAATGCTTTTGCCTTCTGTAAAAAATTAACTTTTAACTGAAATGGAGCGAGTTCAATGAAAAAATTCAGTGGTCGCCCTGTGGAATGTATTCACCAGATCAGACTTTTGTAAAGGATTTGGTGAGCAGCCTGCTGCGGGACTCTGGATCATGTGAAGGAAGATAAACTGTATCAAACATTTCGCAGTAATCTCGAATCAGCTTCAAGCTTGAACGTGACGTTGCTGGGTCTGCCACTATCCCGGCCGTTATGCTGCCAAGTAGCTGGATATCATCAAAAGATGTGTCGCCTGCAAAAAAGTAGTGAGTGTCACCATCCCTTAAAACAACTGACTGGTGCCCCAACGAATGGCCCGGCGTTGGCACGATAAATACATCACCCGCTTTGGTAATGGGTTGACTGCCTTGGAAACTGGCAATCGGATTGGTAGAAAAATTTGAGAACCTAGGATCAAGCCAGTCCGGGTAGTGGTAAGGCAGCGCTCCTGTTGATTGTGGATAATCTTCGCGCGCAACAAAAAACTCTGCTCTTGTAAATTCCCCCATTCCGCCCATGTGATCACCATGTAAATGAGTCTGCACAACCCAGCGCACCTCATTTGTGGGAATACCAAGCGTGGCCATCTGAGGTCCTACTTCATCCTCTTTGGTTAGCGCAAATCTTAAAAACGAGCCATAAAAAAATGCATCTCCACCCTGATGATATCCAGATCTGGTAGCGCGTTCTGTTTCCCCTGTATCCACAACAATCACCCCTTCTGGATGTTCAATTACCCAGACGCTAATTGGCATCCAATCTGTCCACTGCCGGTCAAATACAATGGCTGGAATTCCCCGGCCGTCAGGCCCATCATATTCGCGATGGGCTGTTTTGACGGCCACATAACCCGTTTGAATGTGATGAATCTTAATGCCAGAAGCTGTTGTGTGGGTGGCTACTGGCACTTGAACACCCTGCATCGGATTGTTTGGGGCGTTGAGCAATGCTCTGTACCAATTTGAGGTAACTCGCTGTGTAATACCTCCACCCGCAATTGCGCCCAAGGTACCTAATCCAAGCATTCTTAAAATTGATCGACGTGTAAGAGTTGGTTGTTCCATCGTGAATTATCCTTTTGTTTAAAATGAGCAAATGCTCACTTTTGTATTATGTGAGTAATTGCTCGAATATCAAGCTGTGTGATAAACTTCTAACACATGGAAACAAAGAACAGAAAACTGCCCAAGCAGGCCCGCAGCCGAAAACGTTACGACCATATGCTGACAACAGCGGCCGATTTGTTTGCCCGGAACGGCGTTGCCCAAGTTACTACGAATCATATTGCGGCCGAAGCTGGTGTGTCTATCGGCTCTGTCTATCAATTTTTCCCGAACAAAGAGGCGATGATCGAGGCTCTAATCGAGCGCTACATGACGCAATTTGATGGAATTTTTCCTGAATGCCTTGATACAAGCGATCCTATTACTAATGTGATTAGAGGGGTTGTATCACGCCTAGTTGAGTTCAAAGAGAGCAATCATGGATTTGAGCAAATACTAGTTGGCACGTCCAATGCTAATGCAACAGAGGAGATGCAAAAGCTTATCGTTCGAAAAATTAGCTGGGTGCTAAATGCCTACTATCCTGAAATGGGTGAAGATCAGCGGTACTTGTGCGCAGGCGTGTCGTTTGCAATCGTAGCGGGGATGATGCCTGCTAAGCTGCCAAACCAGCTCATGATCGAGGAGACCGTTCTTGCCGTCAATGCCTATCAGCAGGCTTTTGTTGAACGAGAGAATCAAGCCAAAGAACCGGCTTGATGAGACAGCGAAGTATGTACAATCAGATGCTGAGGGATTCGCTCCGGCCGCTGCTTCGTTTATAAATGTAACGGCAGTATGTTAGCCGAACTGTGCCAGTTTCAGACCGTGCCATTGATGATATTTCTGCCTCTTCTGTCAAACACCTATGCGTTCCACTAAATGAGTCCTAAAAGCAAAGTCAGCGTAACAACACTGGCCAGCGTTGAGAACAACACGGTGCGCGTTACAAAGTCAGGTAGCAGGTCATATTCAAGGGCAATAATCGACGTTAATACAGCTGCGGGCATTGCCGCCTGCATGATTCCGGCTCCCCGCTCTATGCCGCTCAACCCGAAAAAGCCAACCAGTAAAATCGCTAGAGCCGGTGAGACAATCAGCCGAATAACTGATGTAATGACCGTGTCTGTTTCTAGCCTAAGCGATTTTGTTCCAGCCAGCTGTACTCCCAAGGCTACCAGCATGACCGGGACCATCGCCTGACCCAACAAACTCATAATTCGGTCAACCATGATCGGAATGGGCAAATCAATCCAATTGACCGCAATAGCGGGTACTGCTGCTAGCAAAGCAGGGGTTTTAAATACTTCAAGGATGGCTGTTACCCGGCCGCCTTTATGCAAATTGGCTGCTAAGACTCCAATGACAAATGAGATGACCATAATCGCCAAGAAGTAGACGGTTGCTGCTTCAAGCGCACTCTCCCCAAAGTGAAATTGGATAATGGGAAAGCCAAAATTCCCCACATTGCCAAACACGGCCAGCAGCGTATATGCACCAACCATTTTTGGACTTTTTCCTAAAAACTTTGCCACCGCAAACCCTACAATGGCTACCACTACGTGTACAATGGTCGCGTATCCGATCATTCGTATCGCTAATTCTGCTTCAATTGTTGCGTTGCTGAGTGTGGAAAAAACAAACGCGGGTATGAACAAGTAGTAGGCTGCTCTAGACAAGCTGCGGGCCTGCAGCTCTAGCCGGGGGCCCGCAATCCACCCAATGGCTACTAGGGCAAAAACGGGAGTGATGACGTTAACAAAGATCGACAGAAGTTGTGAATTCATGGGCTATTGAGGCTATTTGCAAATTTAAATTGTCCGATCTGGATTCATTAAATTGCTTTACGGCCGTTTTTAAAATTTCTCTTTGGACTATTATTTTTGAAAACAGCCTTAAAATGTGGAAATTGTTGGACGGCTACTCCCAGTGGATAGTGGATTGTAGGTATTCTATCCTCGTTTGTGAAAACAAAAAAAATCCCGGCCGATCACGCTCATGATCGGCCGGGATTTTTAGACTCAAAAAGATTTTAGTTTAATCAACCGTTGAAGATGGGCAAATTTTGTTAAGCGGACAGCCGTGGCAAGCAGGACGCTTAGGGTAACAGTAGTGGTTGGCTAAAGATGTCAAAAGATAGGGCAAACGCACCCAATCTTCTCTAGAAATAGTCCGCATGAGATCATGCTCAACTTTGGAAGTAATCTTTCCACTGCTAAGCTCTAACCGACTTGCTACCCGATGAATATGGGTGTCTACTTGAATGCCTTCAGTTGACTGATAAAGTTCACCCATAATAAGGTTGCCAACTTTCCGAGCAACGCCTGGAAGCTGTGTTAGTTCAAGCAAATTATTTGGAAGCTCACCGTCAAATTTTTCAACTAAAATTCGAGCGGTTTCAGTTAAATACTTCGCCTTTTGTCGATAGAATCCGGTTGATTTAATAATCGCTTCAACCTCACCCCGATTGGCATTCATCAAAGATTCTGCATCAGGATATGCAGTAAAGAGCTTACCCGTTACTAAATTTACAGACTGTTCGTTAGACTGGGTTAGCAAAATAGCGGCTACCAACATTTGAAACGGATTTTCATATCTAAGGGTTGTGCCCGCATTGGGAAACTTGGCCTCTAAAATTTCAACCGCTTCTGCCGCTCTTTGCACCTCTTCTTTGCGGTAATCAGGTTTGATCCGGAAAGTTGGTTTTATTTTCTCTTTTGTCATTAACATAAATTGCCCCCAAAATCTATTCGGTACCAGAACGATCTTAGCTGACTGTTTCGATACCCTTTAAGCTTCTTATTTGGTGTGTGATGCTGTTCGGGGCAGAGTGTTTAGTGCATTGGCTCTTTCCCCAAAATTGAGAGTTCACTCTATTCCAGTTAAGGAACAAATAATTGAAACTCTTGGCGTGTATTTGTGAGTAATAATGCAAATTAATGCGATTCTAAGCCATCCCCAAATGGTAACGGGTAATTATTTGCCTTAGGATTTAAGTCATGAAGGCCAAGCACTTTTTAAAATTAGCATGTAGGCACAAAACAATCATATCTGAGCCAACCCTGCGCGAACGACTCTGGACATTTACTTTTCGTGGCTGGCCGAAGGCTCTGATTCATACAGATTTTAGAATAAAAATCTGTGTGATCAGCGGATATCAATTGATGATTTTAAATCGGTGCTGGGTGGCTAAAATGTAAACAAAAAAAGCCCCAGCCGTGTGAAGCTGGGGCTTTCCAGAGGTTAAAGGTTAAATAATCGCCTTATACCTCTTCCTCCTAGTGTGACGCAACGGTGTGTCAACTAGTTCATGAACGTTATCGCTTGAGACAATAGCGTTTGCAAAGGCCACCTTCCCTTTCTGATTGACAACATTGTGCATACTGGCCGCTCATTCTGAGGGTGGCCACCGGCTGCGTCACGAGCCACAATATCGCTATACGGGTTGATTACAGATTAACCCACTGTCATAGTGGTGGCAAGCACTCCACTCAATTTATCAGAAATGGGTTCGTTGAGATATGCTGCGTGATCCTGATTAATGCTGTGGATTTTATTCATGGTGACTGACAAGATTAAACTGGATTCTGGCCGGTCACTTCAAGCATTACTTGCCATTACCCACCGGGTAGTTCTGTAACGCTGCTGGGTGTAATCACCACGTTTTCATAAACGATATCACCCGCGCTGTTTAAGATGTTGTAGACGCCAGATTCCAAGTCGATTAGACGCCCACCAACTACACCTCGAGAAACTTGACTGCCTTCTGCATCTTC
>JBCCSO010000326.1:0-5714 GCA_039199965.1 Chloroflexota bacterium
ACACCAATAGCGTGTCTACCTATTTGGATGTGGCTGCCCAGTTCCCAAAGTTCAAAACAAGTGGCAGCTTGAATGCAGGCTTATCTACGTTTGCGTTCCATCCTGATTTTGTAACCAACGGGCTACTTTACACAGTCCATTACGAAGAGCCAAACAGCAGCGTTGACTTTGAGCATCCCAATACGGCACAGCCCAGCAAACGGACCCACAGCGTTATTGTTGAGTGGAAAGTCAACAATCCAGCCAGCAACACGTTCAGCGGCACGAAAAGAGAGGTCATGCGGGTTGAGCAAAACACCGCGCTGCACGGCATTCAACTGATCGAGTTTAACCGAGCGGCCGCCAAAGGATCAGCCGACTATGGAACCCTCTACATTTCCATTGGTGATAGCGAGCAGGAGCCATTTTTTAGCAATGTGGCCCAAATGCTCACCTATCCGCAAGGAAAAATCCTGCGCATCATCCCTGACTTAAACGACCAGCGCGGCATTTTGAGTGCCAACCAAAATTATCGCATTCCGGCCGACAACCCATTTTTTATCACCAATGATGGCACCTTAAAAGAAATTTATGCCTACGGATTCCGCAACCCGATCCGCTTTGACTGGGACCCGGTTACCGGCATGATGCTGGTTGCGGTGGTGGGGCAGAATAACATCGAAGAAGTTGAGTGGGTCCAACCGGGTAAAAATTATGGTTGGAATATGCGTGAAGGGACATTTGTCTTTGACACAGACAATCCAGAAAACGTATACCCGCTTCCCAACCCGGACAATCCCGACCTTGTCTACCCCGTCGCGCAGTATGACCATGATGAAGGGTTTGCCATCATCGGGGGATTTGTTTACCGTGGTGACGCTATGCCGCGCTTGAACGGCAGCTACATTTTTGGAGACATCGTTAAAGGGCACCTGTTTTACATCAAGTTGAGCGATATTGAGCTGGGCAAACAGGCTCCCATTCACAACTTAACCCTGTTGGATGAGGATGGAAATGAAACCACTTTTAATGATTTGATTAACGCTGGCCGAGGTGACCTTCGGTTTGGTCTAGATGCGGCCGGAGAAATTTACATCATGTCTAAGCAAGATGGGGTGATTCGGAGGCTCACGTCTGACCAACCTGCCCCGGCTAACAAGCCCCCACAGCTTACCCAGCCTGATGATCGACGGGACCAATTAAACGATGAGGTCAGCCTGCTTGTGATTGCGTCAGATGAAGACCTTGACCCACTCACCTTTGAGGTAACGGGCTTACCAAACGGTGTTTCTGTTAATGCCCAGTCTGGTTTAATTTCCGGTACCGCAACCCAAAGCGGTCGATACACCGTTGACATTCGTATTACGGACGGACGGGCGGGCGAAGCAACCGGCAGCTTCACTTGGGTGATCAACGGACCACCAGTGCTCACCCCTGTTCCAGATCAAACCCATCTTCTGAACGCGCAAATTGATTTATTGGTTAAGGCCTCAGATCCCAACAATGATTTTCTAGTTTACTCAGCCACAGGGTTCCCCAAAGGCGTCACGATAAGCAGACAGTCTGGACAAATTTCAGGAACCCCTTTGGCTGTTGGAACTTTTCAATCAACCATCACCGTGACTGACCCTGATAATAAAAGCGATCAGACAACGATTAATTGGACAATCAACAGCCCTGATCCCGCAAATCAAATTGTGCAAATCGAATCTGTCCCCAACCAGTCCAACCTCGTTGGCACACAAATATCCCTTCAGCTAAACGGCCGTGATCCGGATGGTGGAACGGTTACTTACTCGGTCCAGAATTTACCAGATGGATTGAGCCTATCAGCAGAAACCGGACTTATTACAGGCACTCTAGCATCAATTGGGACATTCAGTGTCATCATCACGGTTAAAGATGATGAAAACAGTCAGGCCACAACATCATTTACATGGGCTGTATCTGAGCCAGTTGATGTTCAACTGGACAGACTGATCTTTTTACCTTACCTGCAAAACATGCCCAACCAATAACACGCTTCAGTCAGTTGGGCACCAATTAGAATATGGCAGTTCTGCCACATTCTTTTCCATTAATCTTTGTAAACTTCGCTTATGCCCGAATAGGTTTGTTTTGGGTACAATTCAATGCGCAAATGTGCTAAAACCCAAATCGGAGACAGCTATTGAAAACCCTCACTATTAAACGGCCAGATGACTGGCACCTACACCTGCGGGATGACGACATTTTGTGTGCAGTATTGCCGTTTACGGCAAATGTGCACGGCCGAGCCATTGTTATGCCCAACCTGAAGCCCCCCGTCACCACTGTAGACGCCGCCATCGCGTATAAAGAGCGCATTATGGCCGCGCTTCCGGCCGGCTCCTCGTTTGAGCCACTTATGACCTGCTACCTAACAGAAAGTCTCCAGCCCAGTGAGATCAAGCGTGGTAAAAAAGAAGGGGTTTTTACGGCCGCAAAGCTGTATCCGGCCGGTGCCACGACTAACTCCGAAGATGGGGTCACCAACATCAAAAATATTTACCCTGTTTTGGAAGCCATGCAGGAAGTTGACATCCCTCTACTCATTCACGGGGAAGTAACCGACCCAGAGATCGATGTATTTGATAGGGAAACAGTTTACATCGAGCGAGAGCTACCTAAGATTTTGGCAGATTTTCCAGAGCTGCGTGTCGTGGCCGAACACCTCACCACATCGGTCGCGGTTGATTTTATTTCTGCGCAGAGCAGCCGGGTTGGCGCAACAATCACCCCGTATCATCTAATGATCAACCGCAACACAATGTTCCAAGGGGGCATGCGGCCGCATATGTTCTGCATGCCTGTGCCCAAACGAGAGGAAGATCGACAGGCTTTGCGCAAAGCAGCCACCTCTGGGGACAGTCACTTCTTCTTAGGCACCGACTCAGCCCCACACTTAATCCACCGCAAAGAAAACCATAGCGGTGCGGCGGGCATTTTCAACAGCCCGGTCGCTATTGAGTGTTTGGCACAAGTTTTTGAAGAGGAAAACGCCTTAGATAAATTAGAAAGTTTTGCTTCTACACATGGTCCAAACTTCTACAAACTGCCAATCAATACAGACACAATCACGTTAGAAAAATCACCCCCATCGGTTCCTGACGAAATCGATTTAGGTGGACAAATTGGAAAAATTAAGGTATTTTCACCACCGGAAAAGCTCGAGTGGCGCCTACTATTATAAAATCGTAGATTACGTTCTGCGGCGAGAGGATCTAGGATGGACAACGTGCTTAAAGACCTTGCGGTAGCACTCTTTGATACAGGTGCGATTAAGTTTGGAAACTTTACCCTTCATAGTGGTAAAAAGTCTCCCATTTATATCGACTTGCGCATTGTCGTGACTTACCCAGATCTATTGCGCAAAATTGCCAAAGCTTATGCGGCCACCCTTGAAAACATGGATTTTGATGTTTTATCCGCTTACCCGTATGCCGGGCTCCCCCTAGGCGTTGCCGTCAGTTTAGAAATGAACAAACCCCTCATTTATCCTCGCAAAGAAATGAAAAACTACGGCACCGGGAAGAGTATTGAAGGCATCTTTAGCGTTGGGCAAAAAACAATTTTAATTGAAGACTTGATCACCTCTGGAAAAAGTATTGCAGAGGCGGGCGCCATCCTAAAAGCGGCCGGATTACAGTGTAACGAGTCAATCGTCCTAATCGATAGACAACAAGGCGGCATTCAGCAGCTTGCCGAAAGCGGTATCAAAGTTACGCCGATTGTTACCTTATCTAAAATTTTAAGTTTATTGGTAGAAGCAGAAAAAATTTCTGAAAAGCAGCTTGTGAAGGTGACTAAGAAATTGGGCATTCCTACCTACTCTCTCTAATCTGAGAAACCTAACCCACTACTAACAACTAAATCATTATCAAAGAGAAGAAGAAAGGCAACTGGTGCCATGCTGGTTGCTAGCGATCTATGCGCGTATTTAGAAAACTGTCGATTCAACTATTGCCCTTCATTGCCCTGATTGGCGCGCTCATTATCGGAGCTATTATTCTCGCCCTCCAAGATATTGATATCTTCGAAGCCTATTCAGCAATGATTGTGGGCGCATTTGGCAGCAAAAACGGGATGGCGGACACACTGGTCAAAGCGATTCCGCTCTTGTTTGTGGCCTTAGGCATTGTGATTGCGTATCGCGGAGGGGTCATCAACATTGGGGCGGAAGGGCAGCTCATTATGGGCGCGCTGGTCACCACCTACTTTGGGGTTGAGTATGGTGAAAGCTTAAATCCTTGGATCATGATTCCGATCTTGATTTTGCTGGGAACAGCGGCCGGGTTTGTGTGGGGGGCTATTCCGGGCATTTTAAAAGCCCGCCTAAGCGTCAATGAAATCTTAACCACGATCATGCTCAATCAGGTCGCTATCCAAATTGCGTTCTTCTTGCTGCGCGGCCCCATGCTTGACCCCGATCAAGTGGCTCAGGGCACCAATGTGCCACAGTCAGCACGGCTACCGCGCGTGGCGGATTTACCTCGCATGCAGGTCTTGTCAGAGGTGCTGGGTTTTAACCAGTCAACCAAAGATTTGGAGATGGCTGAGGGCTGGTGGACAGAGTTTGCGGGACTTTTTCTTGACTCAAGCCGCTTGCACACCGGTATACTCATCGCCCTGTTCATGTCGGCCGTGGTATATGTGTTCATGTGGCGCACCACCATCGGATACCGCATTCGGGCGGTGGGGCAAAATCCGGCCGCGGCCCGTTATGCGGGCATCAATGTCCCCCGTTACACTGTTCTAGCCTTAGCGCTGTCAGGAGCCTTAGCGGGCATGGCCGGGGCTGTTGAAATTGTTGGACTCCATCACAGAATGTTTGAACCGACGGCCGTTTCGGCCGGATACGGATTCTCAGGCATTGTGGCAGCGCTCTTTGGTAAGCTACACCCATTCGGAGCCATCCCCGCATCTTTACTTTTTGGCGGTTTGTTGGTTGGCGGCGACAAAATGCAGCGGGCGGTTCAAGTCCCTAATGTCATGATCACCGCCCTACTGGGGCTTATCGTTCTATTTGTCGTCAGCTCTGATCTATGGGCCCGCAATCGGATCGAAAAACTTGAAAAAGAGGAGGCGGTCGCATAATGGAAGAGTTAACCTTATTGGCCATTGTTGTCGGCATCGTTCACTCAGGTATTCGTTTGGCAACCCCCTATCTTTATGCCGCCTTGGGTGAAATGCTGGGGCAGCGCTCAGGCGTCCTCAATCTTGGGGTAGAAGGCATCATGCTCATGGGGGCGTTTAGCGGATTCTATGTGGCTTTAACAACGGGATCGCCAACGTTAGGGATCATAGCAGCCTTCATCGTGGGAGGCCTGATGGGGCTTATCATGGCCTTTGTGAGTGTGACCCTGCAAGCCGAGCAAGGCATCAGCGGCATTGGCCTTTACTTATTTGGATTGGGCATTTCAAGTTTATTGTTCAAAACCATGTTGGGCGGTGTTGAAGGGGTAGATGGTTTTTCAGAGCTCCGTTTTTGCTTTGGCACCGCTTTTTGTATTGGTGACATACCGGTCATTGGTGAAATATTTTTTAGGCACAGCATAGTCGTCTATGGGGCGTATCTATTGGTCCCAATCATGTGGTACGTGCTCAACAAAACCACATGGGGGCTCAATATTCGGGCCGTGGGGCAAAACCCCAAAGCGGCCGATTCTTTAGGCGTTAGTGTGGCAGGCGTCCGTTACGCCTGCGTCATCATCGGC
>JBCCSO010000327.1:0-5698 GCA_039199965.1 Chloroflexota bacterium
CTCAATGACGCACCCCTCATGAAAATCAAAAATCAAGATTGCATCATTCGGATAATCTAAAAGACGTTGAATGTGCTCATGTTCATCGGATTTCATATGTGAGTCAAGGCTCTTGAAAAAATTCGCAGAGAGAGAGCTAGTGCTACGTCAAGGATGGATAGATGGAAACTCTTGACGTATCCTACAGTGGTTTATCCTGCTGAAATTTCCATCACGTCATGATTGACAAACCACTAGGTACTAACTGCTTTTTAGACCTCTGATGAGAACAATTATACGCAACCGATTTTGAGTCACAAAATAACATGACTCCTATTTTGTTGTGTAAGGGGGTGTAGGCAGTTCACTATATTGCTTTGATGCGGCCAGAACTTACAAGACCGACATTATCAGCAACCTGACCTGATGATATCGTTCTATAAATGCAGATGAAGCTAACCTGAACCGGTTGGTATAACGGGCATGATGGTGCGCTTCTCTGTTCTCAAGAATGCAATCAATAACCACCACAATGTGGAATGCTACTCAGAAGCAAGTGTATTCTGAGCTAACGCGCATTACGGAATTGGGGTGGGCTGAAATGGAGAAGGTAGTTCAAGACATTAGGCCTGACAAAAAAGTTTATCGAATCACGGCCGTGGGTCAGCAGGCGCTCCGTGACTGGCAGGCGACCCATCCTGCAAAAAGTTTACAGCTAAGAGATGAGGTGCTGCTTCGGTTTATATTCGGATCTACGGCTGCACCAGACGAGCTGGCGAAGACACTTCTCGAAAGCATGATGGAGCATGAGGCACGTAAAGCACAGTATTTAAGCAATGCGCGGGTTTTACCAACAGGCCCGGTTCCATTAGACGGTGAGGCTGAGTTGCCCGGACAAGCTCCACCAGATCAATTTTTTGTAGAAGCAACCAAATTTGCGCTCAGATTTGAGGATATGTATATTGAGCGGCTCAAAGAGGCGTTTGAGTTTGTTGTCAGCTATGCCGAAAAGCAAATCACTAAAAATCAAGCGGCTGACGATGAGGATGAGACCAAAGCAGATTGAAAATTAGACGGCCGGGGGGCAAGCCTGAAGCGTTGAAAAGTGAACGGAATCAGATAGTAAAACACAATTGTAATCAGAAAATTCGAGGTAAATAACCAAAACTGACCGAATCCGCCCTCCATATCACTTAGCCCCAGCAGCCCATCTATGTAGAAAACGCCGCCCAATATAATCGATGCAAGAATGATGCCAAATACCAAACGGCCGATCCTAGCCCATACTGATCCACTGGCATCATAACCGCCATGGTTAGCGATCAGCAAAATCCCATAAAAGCATCCAAAGAAAGCACCTGCATCGGTCAAGATTCGTTCAAATATGCCCGGAGCAAATGTGTCATTAGAATCTAGAAAGCGTCCTGCATTGTCCACCCATTCACTGGGTAAAGTGTGACCTACGTATGAACGAGATGCCAACCAGCCCATAGTAAGAAAAGCCGCCAGTCCAACCGTTGCGTACAAAAGCTGCATAATAAATGATTTTGACTGAAACCACTGACTGATAGGTTCCTCAAATTTATACAGCATGACCAACAGAACGAAGCTCAGCATCCAGCCAACTACAACTTGAGAAGCAAAGTGAACACCAAGATAAACGCGAGAAAGACCAATCATGACAACTATAGTTCCCATGAGGAACCAAACCCACCATCTCTTAAACGATTGGGCGATCAACAGCCATGTCAATGAGGACAGTGCATGGCCTGACGGCATCCCGAAGGAAGATGATTTTCCTCCGATTAACCGAATTCTAGAGTCAATCCAGTACGGCCGCGGAGAACCGATAGCAAGTTGCAGCAAGGCACCACAGGCCCCAGTAAACAGCAAAAACAAGCTAAATCTACGCCCTAACCTACTGTCCACGCACCAGTAAATGACAACCATTGTCAAGTAACTCAGAGGATAGCCAAAACTAGAGGCACCCAGCATGATCGGGTCAAGCCAAGCTCCCAAGTTTTGAAACATTAAGACAATTTCTACTTCCCACAATTGGTCAAGCATTTTCTTTAATCCTAGCGTGTTGATTCGTCAAACTAAACATTACAGATAACGAAGATTCACACCATAGGATGAATGTGCCAACCAGAGAAAATCAAAGGTATTCTGGTCAGTTGTTGCCAATTTTTAGCTTTTTTTATCGTTAAATTTATTTTGCGCAGTGGCTGAGTTATGAAAGCTCTAATGTTGGCATACCGGAGCAAACTACAATCAGCAAGACCCACCCGCGGGGCTCGTGTTTTGTGAATTGTGCTTTTTTTAAAACTAGCAGGGCGTTAAGTCTTTGTGCCATGGTAGCGTCTAGGATATTTATTTGGTCAAACACTGGGATATAATCGGCAGTATGCCGCTGCGCCATCCGCATAACGTTTTGCTAGGTTTGATCCTGCTTGTAGGCGCTTTTTTGCGCATAGCTGGGTTTTTAACGGTTTCACCTCCCGGCCCAGAGCATGATGAGGTCGCTAATTGGCTTATTGATCGCGCCATTTTGGCCGGTCAGCACGCCGTCTATTTTACTGAAGCCTATGGGCATGAAGCGGGATTCCACTATTGGCAAACGCTATTTGTGTGGCTAGTTGGAGATAACTTAGTTGCATTAAGAGCGTCGGCCGCCCTAATGGGTATGCTGGGGATGGCTGTTACATTTGCGCTGACCAAAAGATTGTTCGGCCGTGATGCGGCCTTAATTGCCACCGCCCTGACCGCCACACTCTTCTTTCCCATCTTCTACAGCCGACTCGCCTTAAGAGCGATTAGTCTGCCGGTGACGGCCGGGCTGGCCTTCTGTTTTTTCTGGGATTGGTTGATGGCGGAATCTCCTAAGCGCAGGAACCTTTTGCTCGCTGCTTTATTCACAGGGCTTTCTTCTTACACGTACATGGCGTCCCGCGCGCTACCTATCTTTTACGCGGGATGGATTGCTTACCTAGCCCTCACCCGCTGGCACAAGTTCAAGAAAAAATGGCAAGATCTACTCCTTTTCGCTGCTGTTTACTTGCTTACTTCTTGGCCGCTAATTCAGTTTTTGCAGACACTGCCTACTGGTGAGACCCGTGTGGCTGAAATTGATGCACCGCTGCGCGCCTTGCTGGTTGGAGATTTCCAACCTGTTCTGATTAATGCATGGGCCATCCTATTAGGATTTGGTATTTCAGGTGACCCACTGTGGCGTCAAGGGGTGGCAGGCCAGCCGATTTTTGAACCGATTTTTGCAACTCTTTTTTATGCTGGATTGCTGATTTCGATTTGGCGATGGCGTGATCTGCGCTATGGATTTCTGCTGCTGTGGCTGGGTGCATCTGTAGTGCCAAGTCTCGTAACAGTTGATGCCCCAAGCACCATCCGCATGATTTTGATGGGTCCAATTTTGGCTATATTTCCGGTACTAGGGCTAGAACAGATTTTAAGAGCTTTTCGATTTTCAATTATTAGGACTAGAGTCCCACAATATTGGGGAGTTATCCACAGTTATCCACAGTTATCCCCAGGAAATCGGCAGTTATCCACAAGAAAATTAGATCTTCCTTGGCTTTCACTCTTGACAGCTTTTTTGATGCTGTTCTACGGGCTGCGCTCCGGCCGCGATATTTTCCGCACTTGGCCCCTTAGCGAAGAGGTCCAATTTGTATGGCAGCAATCGCTGGCAGAGATGGGGCATGACATTGATCAGCAGGCTGAAATTGACCATGTTGGGATCGCTGGCTGGACGCCGGGGTCAATGGATTCACCCACCATGTTATTGGTTGTAAAACGGGAAGATGTCAGCATGCGACATTTCGGCCGGGTCGGAGAGATTGAGACGCTGGTCATACCAGCGGATGCGCACACCATTTACCGACCGACAGATCTGCCGTTTCATCCGATTCTTGAAACCGAATTAAGCCAAAGCCATCACAAAAGGGCCAACGAAGATTTTGTGTCTTACCGTAGCTTAGGCCCAGTCGAATTGGATCATACACAGACCGAAACACTTTTCTTCAATCCCTTTTCAGGGTTTGAATTGACCTTGTTAGGTTTCCGATTTTTAGAGACGGGAGAAACGGCGGAAATTCAACTGGTTACCCATTGGCAAGTGGAAGGACTGGGGTTGATACTGGCACCAGACACCAAGCTTTTTCTCCATTTGGTTGATGCAGATGGGAATCTTCTAGCCCAACATGATGGGCTAGATGCGCCACATCGCTTTTGGCAAGAGGGGGATGTATTGATGCAGGTTCACACAGTTCCAATGATTGAGGGCGCGGCCGAACTGCGAGTCGGGGTTTATGAAGGTTCCCCTCCTTGGCAGCGATTTATGGTAGAAGATGGCAGTGATTTCATAGTGATCCCTTTTGAAGAATAAGCAAATGGGCAAAGAAAAAGCCCAAGCCGGTCAGCTTGAGCTTCAAAATTTCTGGTTTAAATCGGGTTTACTTGATCTTCAAGACTTTGAAGACAGTTTCCCCACGTGGGGTAATAACCTTTGCTTTCTGCCCTTTTTTCTTACCTAGAAGAGCAGCACCAATAGGTGACTCGTTTGAAATGAGGCCGTTGTCTGGGTCTGCTTCATGTGGTCCTACAATACGATAGGTTTCTTCTTCGTCTTCGTAGTCTTGCTCTGCAATCACAACCGTACTGCCAACAACGACAACCCCTTTGGCCGGGGCATTCTCTTCAATAATAACCGCACGACGAATCGAGTCTTCAAGGGTTTTAATACGCCCTTCGTTTAGGCCAGATTTTTCTTTGGCGTCGTGATAGTTAGCGTTTTCCTTTAGGTCACCATCCGCAATGGCTTTGGCAAGTTTGTCAGCAATTTCCGGCCGCATGACATTGATAGCGTGATGTAACTCATCTTTTAATTTCTGTAGACCTTCCGCGGTCACATAAACAGGTCCTGCATTATTCATGATGCTTCTCCAAGTTCTGTCTAGCCTGTAGTCAGGCGTTGGCTTGTTTTGTGATGCCTCTCTGCAAGGCAATTGAAATCTAAATTAAAAGACCCCGCTTTGGCGGGGCCTAAAAAGATTATAGCCAACTGCTTATTTGCTGTCTATCTAATCTAAGATTTTGAATTTAAAGCTCAACCCCGGCCGCTTGAATATCATCCATTGAGGGCTGGTATCGACCGTTGTCCTGCGCAAAGCCCACAACGTCAATCTGGCGCAGCACAATCACTGATGCCGCCAAACCAACGGCCGCAACAGCAAATGCAATGCCGTATGCGCTAGCGGCCGGGAGTCCCACACCCAAAAACACATCGCGCAACAAGCTGCCCAAGAAATTCCCTAATCCTTTAAAAATCAGAATCGAAATCGTCCACAAGCCTAGATACGCCCCTGCATCCCGATCAGATGACATCACCGCCATAAGGCTCAGCCCGCCAAAGGTATAAATGCCGAATCCGGCCCCGAACGTCAGCAGACCGATCTCGATCAACCGTACGCCCCCCAGAAAACTTTCCACCGCGATGAGCACCATCCCCAACGCCATAATTGACAGCCCCCAACCAGCAACCCCTTTTTGATCTTCGGGCGGCCGTTTGCGCAGGTACGCCGCCCCGCCCACCAGGGTAATGACTGTGGCCGTCTGCCAGTAGCTGTTGTAGCGCGTGGTAGCGCTCATCGGTGCATTCAGCACGTCTCCACCAAACGGTTCAAGGATGACGTCCTGCATC
>JBCCSO010000328.1:0-5698 GCA_039199965.1 Chloroflexota bacterium
CGTCTCAGGTGCAAATTTAGGTGTTTTCGCGGCAGAAAAAGATGGCTTTGAGATTCAACTGCGCGGTGCAGAAATAAATGAAACCGATCTAAACAGTGGCCGCCCGTTGGCTCTTGAATTGCAGTGGCATGTCTCTGTTGCAGGTGCTGAGAATTTGACGGTTTTTGTGCATGGGGTAGACAGGGATGGCCAACTGATCGTTCAAAATGATGGGGATCTGCTTGTAGGTCTGTTGCCTTTTTCAAAAATTGCACAGGGGCAAGGCGTTCATGAAATTCGGTACTTCCCGGCCGATCCAGCAGTTGTCGCCTTTCATATCGGGCTTTACGATCGGTTTAGCGGAGAGCGCGTACCGTTTACCTCTACGATTAATGGAGAGGTCAGCAACAAAATCGTGATCCCACTTCCAAACTAGGGGAACTGACTCCCAAATACAACCCGGTCTGCCACCTCACGCAGATAGCGGCAGAAATCAGGCTCAAGTCCTATTGGAACCCAATCGATCTCTGAAACGGGCGTGTCTAAATAGCTGGCGGTCACAACTGCGGCCGCTAGGTAGGTGCCTGCTTGGCTTGCGTGCTGCCTATCTTCTGCATAGAGCTTTAGGAATTTACTTCCTTCTTCAAAGGGGTTTAGTCCACTCTTCATCACATCTTGATAGACTAGCAGAAAGCCGTGACCGGCTGGGGCAATGTCAGCCACAATGTCTTCTTCCAGCAAAGCTTGTGATAAATCGAAATTGGCGTTGGCTAAGTGAGCTTGCATGCGCGAAAACTCAGGATATACATTTTCAGGATCATTCGGATCAAGCGCATACCCCCATGTTTGCATAAACATAATGTTTGACCCTGAATGATGAGCAAACTTTCCCAATGCTATTGCAGAAGCGACTGAATTGGCTTTTTCTGACGGATACGCAATTGATCCTTGCAAGGGGACCTGCTCTTGAAAAATAACCATATCCCAGTTGCGAACCTGATCAGGGCCGTCAATCAAATAAGCGCGAATATTTGAATCTCGTTCATTTTCGAACGTATCGTCAAGATGATCAAAGAGCCGATACCCACCAAATGCGATTCGAGCGATGAAGACATCATTGTTTTGCTCTTGCTGCGCGTCAAGCATGGCACCCACCATCTTGTCGAGGTCATTCTGATAAGTAAAACTGTTGCCAATGAAGAGAATGCGGTGCTCAACCGGCCGACGCAGATCTCGCCAGAGCAATAAACTGTCGACGCCTATAATAAAAGCTAGGGTCCCAGCAATGGTGACAACCAGAACGATCCCAAAAAACGCACCTGCTAAAAGGATAAATTTGCTCGGTCTGCTGAACGTCATCAGGTTAATTCAATGAGCCCCAAACGCAATCCCTCAATCACCGCTTGGGTGCGGTTAGGCTGATCTAGCTTGGCGAAAACCCGCTTAACATAAGTTCTGACGGTTGTTTCGCTAATGATGAGCTTGTCCGCAATTTCTTGATAGGTGGCTGATGTAGCCATCAGCTCTAGAACCTCTTGCTCTCTATCACTTAGAGTAATGGTTTTTTCAGCTTGATGGGGCCTTCGGCTGCGATCAATGAGCGCTTGTGATATTTCAGGCCCCAAGAAGCGCCGCCCGGCCGAAACCTCCCGGATCGCATGGCTAAGTGCGGCCGGGCTGATATTTTTGTGGACAAAGCCGTCAACCCCATTGTCAAGTGCATCAAGAGCACTGTCTTCAACCGGAGCACCGGTTAGCAGAAGCGTCTTGATGGCTGGATTCTTATTTTTCAGCGTTCGGGCTGTTTCTAATCCATCCATGCGCGGCATCTTCCAATCGAGGAGAACCACGTCTGGTGAAAAATCTTCCAGTAAAACCAACAGCTCAGCCCCGTTCGGGGCATCTGCAATCACATTAAGATCATCTTCTAAGTTGAGTGCAAGTTTTAGACCGTGCCTCACTACCTGATGGTCATCAGCCAGCATAATTTTGATCATATCGCTGATGATACCCAGAAATAAGCTGAAAGTGTATAAGGCTTAGAAAAAGTGTGAGGTTAAACGGAAAAATAGAAGCGCCTTTCTTTTGGGGCAGCCCAATGGCTAATTCATCGAGAACGGACCTTCTTGATTAGGAGAAACTGACGGATCAAGCATATTGCGCAAAATCGAAATTTCTCTGCGGCAGGCTCCATAAATTGTTTGAATCAGCTCGGGTGCGGCGTTAATTTCTAAGAAAGCCTGCTTATGGCTAAAGGGGGCTTGTAAAAGCGTTGCGGTTAGGTAGGCTAATTCAACCGGATCGTCTGATAAATTCTCGAGGCTGACATCCATATTGCCCACGGTTGAAAGAACGTTGACGTAATTCTTGACCAGTTTTTTAAGATACCAACCTTTGACGGTGTCGTCTTTCGACATGGTGGTATCAAATTCAAGGGTTTCTACCACACCGACTAAGTACGGTTGATCGTGTTTAAGCTCATGGATTTTGAAGCGTTCTTTCCCAGTTGCAGACATATTCATCCGGCCGTCTCGTAGCGGCTGAACTTGATCGATATAAGCTGCACACCCTACGCTGTGAGGGACGGCCGTTGATCCAGCCTCTTGCCCGGACTTAATGAGCACAACACCAAATGGGGTTTCATTGGCGATGCACTGATTCATCATTTTTTTGTACCGTTCTTCAAAAATATGAAGGTTGATCGGCATTCCGGGAAACATGATTGTGTTTAACGGAAAAAGGGGCAGCTCATACATAGATATTGTCCGGCAAGAGAAAAGTATCTTTTTAAGATGGCGGGATCATACCATTCAGGTAAAGTGGGTGTAAACAGCATCATATAAGCTTATGAGGTTCATGCTAGAGGCGATTATGTGACTAAACCATGACCCAGACATGACTTCTGCCGCTTAAAAGCTGGATTTAGAATCGTTAAGATAGTGATATTGGTGAATCAATAAGCGTGTACAAAATAAGCGTGTTGAGAGGTTAAAAATGAACAAAAATAATTCTATTGTCTCCGGTGTTGGTCTAGTAGCATTGGGGGCTATTTTCATGGTTTCTCAGTTTGTGGAGTTTAATGGTCTGTTCTTTTTGCTTTTGTTGGGATTGGGTTTCATCGGCTGGTCTGTGCTCGGCCGGAACAAAGGATTGATGATCCCCGGTGGTATCTTGTTTGGCATTGGTCTGGGTACCATTTTGGACGAAACAGCCTTGTCTGCGACCCTTGGAGGGGATGCAGGTGGTGGACTGTTCTTGATCGGTTTTGCTATCGGTTGGTTTTTGATAACAGCCTTAACCAAGCTGTTTTTCAACGACTTTCAATGGTGGCCGCTCATTCCCGGTGGGATTATGGCGATAATCGGAGTTGGTTTGATCACAGATGGAGCACTGCTCACAACCATTGGCTCAGTCGGCCGCTGGTGGCCACTCATCCTGATCGTAATTGGGGTTTCAATCATATGGTCTCAGTTTCGTAAAGATGAGGAAGCTGCCCTCAAAGACAAAGACGATTTGAGCTACGAAAAAGGGCCGGAGGACTTGGTCGGTTAAATTTTTCTAAACCAAAGGACAAATCGGAACGATTAAGCTTTCGGTTTGAAATGATACGAAATGGTAAACTTCCGTCATGCAATTGGCCTGTCGGAAGTTTTTTTTATTTGGAGCGTTGATCCTGCCTATCTTGGGCTGCACCCTGCCTAATTTTGCCGCACTGGCTCCTGATCCATCTCCAGCTTCTGAACAGAATGAAGCGGCTGCCGCAATTGTGCCAACGGTTGAAGCACAGACCGAAGTGGGGGAATCAACTACGGAACCTATTGGGCCCCCGACCGTGCCTGAACGTGTGAGTGAACTACCGGCTGTTTCAGTCCCATCGTTTGAACCACCTGATCTGTTTACGCTACAAGCTGGACAAACTTATCTGATCAATCAATCGGCCCAATTTCAATTCCAGCCAACCAGCGGCCGACCGGTAGTCATTCGCCTTACAAATGATGCCGCCCTGCAGTTTCCTCAGGATTTATCGCCAACTGTCCAAATTCAGCGCAGCGATTCGCAGACAACTTACCTGATTGTGGCGTCCGTCAGCCCGCTCAATTTTGCAATTGCAGAGCTAACGCAAGCGGCACAGCTTAGCGTTGTTGAGCTGGATAGCTCTCAAGCAAAAGTAGTGGATACTGCCGATTTTGTGGGCCCCAGTGAGTTAAGACGGACTGAGCTGATCTTAAATGAAAACGCAACCTATGTCGTTATCCTACAGCCAGACGCAACGCTTGATGGCGTGGTTGAGCTATATGACACGGCCGGTATTCGTGACTCTCGCGATGAGGGTGGGGTGGGTGAAGCGGAAATTTTGGTTTTTTCCGCTCCACAGGCGGCCGAATGGGCCCTTGTCACCTACAGCTTTTTGGATTCAGCGGGAAGCTACACGCTCGAAGTTTACGAAATTAGGTGATCGGCTTGTAGCCTGGAAGCGAAGCGACGCTGTTAGCTTTTGGCTGTTAGCTTTTGGCCTGTAAGCGAAGCGACGCTGTTAGCTTTTGTGAAACAGCCAACCACTACCCACTACCCACCATACTTCTGCTCCCCACCCACAAACGTGGCTGTCACCTTGGTTGACTTTACTTCTTCTGGGTCGATAGTGAAGATATCTTTGTCAAAGACGGTTAAGTCTGCCAGCTTGCCCGGTGAGATGGAGCCCTGTGTTTGCTGTGTCCCGGCCGTTTCGGCCGCCGCCAGCGTAAACGCCCGTATCGTTTCATCCATTGTCAGCAGTTGCTCAGTGTGCCAGCCATCTGGAGCGTACGATCCGTTTAACTTTTTACGCGTTACAGCTGCATAAATGCCCAATATTGGGTCGATGGGTTCAACCGGACAATCTGACCCAAAGACCAGTAAAGCCCCGCTGTCCAGCATGGTCCGCCAAGCGTAGCTATATTTGGTGCGATCCCCCCAGTGTTTGTCAGCCATTTCCATATCGCTGGTACAGTGGATCGGCTGCATCGAAGCCACTACATCCAGTTCAGCCAGCCGATTTAAATCCTCTTCAACCAAAATCTGTACATGCTCAATCCGATGGCGCAGCGCGGTACCCTGACCCCGCTCAGCTTCTTCCTTACGCACCGCTTCATATACGTCCAAAATGTCGTGATTGGCCTTGTCTCCGATGGCGTGTACTGTCACGCTCAAGTTGTTTGCGGCCGCTTTTGAAGCGATTTCGTACATTCCCTCTTTGTCCACTACTGTGATGCCATATGTGTCGGTTGTCCCCTCATAGGGTTCAACCATGAGGGCTGTGCGCGGTCCCAACGCCCCATCTGCAAAGATCTTCACACTGCCGACACGCAACCATTCGTCACCAAAATCTGTTTCTAGCCCGGTAGCAATCGCACTGTCTATCATCGGGGCCGGAATGTTCTTGTAAAAGCGTAAGCCTAATTCACCGTTTTTGTGCAGTCCTTGCAACCCTTTGAAGCAGTCAGGCCCGTCAAAGTCGTGGATACCAATCAAGCCGACCTCCCAACATTTCTGCTGGGCCTCACGCATCGCCTCAATAATTTGCTCATTGGTTGGCTCTGGAATGACCGCGTAAACGAGCTGCATGGCGGTTTCAAACAAAATGCCGGTTGGATTGCCATCAGCGTCACGCTGAATTTCACCCCCGACGGGATCGGCCGTGTTTTTGTCGATACCGGCCGCTTTTAGAGCATGACTGTTC
>JBCCSO010000329.1:0-5691 GCA_039199965.1 Chloroflexota bacterium
GCCTCAAACTCATCCCTTACCTGTTTGAGCCTGTTAGGGTCCTTGAACAGCTCAATCGCTGCTCCCGCCATCACCTGAGCCGCGTACATCATCCCTTTGTGCCCAATGCTAGTTTTGCCGGTAGCGACAACGCCCCACGTGTGGGCCGCTACATTGGTTGGCCAGCAGGTGGTGATCAGCATGCTGATGGGGGTGATCCAACTTACATCCCCTACGTCGGTTGAGCCGGTCATGACGTCATCGGCATCATTGGCTTCGCGCACCTGTCCCAGCAGCGGCATCTCCGCTTCTTCATCGGTTAACCCTGCCTCTTCTTTCAAATACTCACGTACGCCGGGTGGGTTTTGCGCGTTGATTTCGGCCGCGTACGCCATCTCTTGAGGCGTAAACTCGATGGGGCCCAGCCTCTGCATAATCTCGTGCTGTAGGTCAGATAGGGCATGGTTGCTGAGCACGCAGGTTGAGGCTGAATCAAAAACAATTTCCGCTTCGGTTTCTGTCATCATCGCGGCCCCCTTGGCCACTTTGATCACCCGCTGAGCTACGTCACGCACCTCTTCTGGCATGTGGGCCCGAATGTAGTAGAAGACCTCTGCAAAGTCTGGCACCACATTGGGTGCGCCGCCTCCGTGGGTGATTTGGTAGTGAAGACGGACATTGTCTTTAACATGCTCGCGCAGATAGTTGACCCCCACATTCATGAGCTCAACTGCGTCCAGCGCAGAGCGCCCCAGATGGGGGGCTGCCCCGGCGTGCGCGGTCCGACCATGGAAGCGGAAGCGATAGCGATTGACCCCAATGGCGCTCCCTTTCATCGCCATATTGACATTGCCCGGATGAAAGTTAAAGCCCGCATCTAGATCATCAAAGACCCCATCACGCGCCATGAAGACCTTGCCACCGCCCCCTTCTTCGGCCGGACAGCCGAAATATCTGATTGTTCCCTGTGTGCCGGTTTCTCCCATCCACTGTTTGACGGCAAGGGCGGCAGCAACCGCGCCGGTGCCCAATAAGTTGTGTCCACAGCCGTGTCCATGCCCGTTTGGTTCGATGGGATCTGGCGTGGGAATATTTTTTTGCGATAGGCCGGGGAGCGCGTCGTATTCACCCAAAAAGCCAAATTTCGGCCCCCCTTCTCCGTTTCTCCACTCCGCCATAAACGCGGTTGTGATACCGCCGATGTCCCACGTGACGTCGAAACCGGCCTCTTCCATAAAATCTGCCTGCAGCTTGGATGACTTGAACTCCTCCCAGCGTATTTCAGGATGCCCCCAGATGGTGTCCGCCATCTCAATAAATTGATTTTGATTGCTATTCAACCAGTCGGCCGTTTCTACTTTTGTGGTCATCTTGTCTCCTTACAGTTCGTTTTGGCTATCATGAACTGATCCCGATTAAAAAGCAAACAAAAACAATCAGATTTTCGTATAAACCGGAGCGGCCTCAGAACTATAAGTCTTAGACTGCTAAAGCCCATGGGGCGTCATTGATAGCAGTGATCTTTAGATCGTCTGCGATTTTAGGAGGTAAATGAATGCACTGGAATGATGTTTTAACGTTTTGGTTTGAGGAAATTGAGCCAAAGCAGCACTGGGTCAAAGACCTTGAATTTGATCAACTGATTCGGGATCGATTTGGAGATCTGCACACGGCCGCGATTCACGGTGAGCTGTACACATGGCGGTCTGAACCCAACGGCCGATTGGCTGAAATCATTGTGCTCGACCAGTTCTCGCGCAACATGTTTCGGGACAAGCCAGAATCATTTGCGTATGATGGGATAGCCCTAGTTTTGGCTCAAGAAGCGGTGGCGGCCGGAGCGCATGAACAAATTGATGTGGAGCACAAGGCCTTTATGCTGATGCCGTATATGCACAGTGAGTCGGCCGCTATCCATGAAGTAGCGATGGAGCTGTTTCAGGGTTTGAGCAATTTAGAATTTGAGATTAAACACAAAGTGATCATTGACCGCTTTGGTCGGTATCCTCATCGGAATGAAATTCTGGGCCGTGAGTCTACGGCCGATGAGATTGAGTTTCTGAAACAGCCCGGCTCGTCGTTTTAGAACATTCGTCGGGATATAAATATCCTGCCTAATAACAACGCCCTGTCGGGCTTAAATAGCCCGACAGGGCGTCGTCGTTAGCCGCAGGATTTATCCTGTTGGAACATTTGCGGCTAAAAACCAGACACAATCAAACACATTCTTTTTAAGGCAATCACCAACTTAGACCATCTTCGAGTACAATCTGGAGCCTATACTTCTGACCCTTCCCCCATTGAAAATTTATGGTTCAACTTTTAGTAGATAATCCACTCCTACTGCTGTTTTTGGTCTGCGCAGTAGGGTACGGGGTTGGCAACATTCGCATTTTTGGCAGCCGTTTGGGGGTTGCGGCCGTCCTCTTTGTAGGCTTGGCGTTCGGTTCGCTAAGCCCAGATTTAACCATTCCTGATATCGTCTTCCAGATGGGGCTGGTCATCTTTGTATACACCATCGGCCTGAGCAATGGGCCCGGCTTTTTTGCCCTGTTTCAGGGAGACGGCCGGAAAATGCTGACTTACGTGCTCGTCATTTTGGTTGTGCCCGTTTTGCTCACCATCGGTCTGAGCCTCTCTTTTGGGATCGATGCTGCCATGTCGTCCGGTATTTTTGCTGGGGTCTCAACCAACACGCCCGCCCTTTCAAGCGTACTGGACTACATCACCAACACAGCTCCGGCCGGAACGCGTGACGGGCTGCTGGCCGATGTGGTCGTGGGCTACTCTCTCGTTTATCCGATCGGGGTGATTGGGTACATGGTCGCCATCAGCGTGATGGAGCGAGTCTGGCAGATCGACTATGCGGCCGAAGCCTACGCACTGCGCAAGCAGTATCCGATGGCTCAAGAGATGAATACCCGCACGGTCAAAATCACCCAGCTTCCACAAGATGGGATTGTAATGCGGGAATTTATGCGCGAACACAAGTGGAACGTTACCTTTGGTCGCATGCGCCGTGGAGATAACGCCCACATGCGTTTGGTTCATTTTGACACGCGGCTGTTCAACGGAGATGAGATTGCCGTGGTAGGCGCGGCCGAAGATTTGGATCTGCTGACAGAGGTGCTGGGGGAAGAGTCAGCCGTTCCGCTTAACTCAGAATCAAGCAGCTTCATCACCGGCCGGATCTTTGTGTCTAATCCTGAAGTGGCTGGTGAACGCCTTGCAACCCTTAATCTGAAAGAAAAATACAACGTCATTGTCACGCGCATCGGCCGGGGGGACACCGATATTCTGGCTACTGGAGAAACGGTCATTGAGCTAGGTGACCGCATTCGGGTGGTGGGGGATCGCGACGACATTCGTGAGATGCGCACCCTGTTTGGTGATTCCTATCACGCGCTCAGCGAAATCAACCTGCTCTCGCTGGGGCTAGGCATCACGCTGGGATTGCTTTTAGGCATGACCACCTTTTTGCTCCCCGGCGACATTGCGTTCAGGCTGGGATTTGCGGGTGGGCCGCTGATTGTAGCGCTTATTTTGGGTGCTCTGCGCCGCACGGGTCCCATCGTTTGGACGTTGCCGTACAGTGCCAACCTCACACTGCGCCAGATCGGTTTGAGTTTTCTGCTGGCCGTTGTCGGGGTTAGTTCTGGTCACGTCTTTTTCTCGACCTTGACCGACAGCAACAGCCTCATCATTTTGCTTGTTGGCACGCTGGTGACGCTGATAACCGCTTTTGCTGCGCTGTTTATCGGGTACAAGTGGTTCAAGATCCCGTTTGGAATTTTGGTTGGCACCGTGTCGCTGCAACCGGCCGTGGTAGGATTTGCGCTCGAGCGGGCTAAGAATCAGCTGCCTGATGTGGGCTATGCGCTGACTTTTCCCATAGGCATCATCAGCAAGATTGTTTTTGCTCAACTAATCTACATCTTGCTTGCAGGTGGAGGCTAGTCAATTTGACCAAGTACGCACACATATTTTTCATCGATGGGGTAGGGCTTGGAGAACCCGATCCCGAAAAGAATCCGTTTGTCACGGCCGACCTGCCGTTTTTTACTGGCATGTTTGGCCCTGACTGGTATCTGGTTGATTCAGGTAAACGAGTGTCTGAACGCGCTACGCTGGTCCCCACAGATGCTCAATTGGGGGTTGAGGGTCGGCCGCAAAGCGCCACAGGGCAAGCGGTGATTTTATCCGGTCGGAACGTGTCGGCCGCGATTGGTGAGCACTACGGCCCTAAGCCTAATCAGGCGGTACGGGACGAACTGGCCAAAGGAAGCTTGTTTGATGATGTGGTGGCAAACGGCGGCCGGGCGGCACTCCTTTCACCCTATCCACACGGGTATTTTGCCGCGATTGAAAGCGGCAAACGGCTCTATTCATCGGTGCCGCAAGCGGTGGTTAATGCAGGTCTCCGGCTGTACGGCGTTGATGAGATACGGGCGGGCGAAGCGGTCAGCCCCGGCTTTACGGGCGAGCTTTGGCGTACGATGCTCAAAGTTGACGATGTGCCACTGTACACGCTGCCTGAAGCTGGAGAGAAGATTGCTCAACTGGCGGCCGACTATCAGTTTAGTTTTTTTGAGCACTGGCCCAGTGATCGTTTTGGTCACCGTGGCCCGCTGGAAGATGCACGGGCTCATCTTGAAAAGCTCGATCAAGTCTACAGCGGCCTCATCAACGCTTGGGACGATGCAAACGGGTTGCTCATCATTACCAGTGATCATGGGAATATTGAGGATAAGAGTCGTCGGACTCATACGCTAAACCCTGTAGCGACGGTAGTAGTGGGGGAGAGGCATGAAGCGATTGCCGACCAAATCCACGACTTGACTGACATTGCTAAAGTTGTGCGCAGTTTCCTTTTCTAAATCGCCTAACTTTGTATAAGCCTGCTCACAAGGAACAATTCTTACTATCTACTAGAAATGCTTTTTGACTGTAAGTAACTAAGCTTAAGATATTATTCAAAACTGCGCTTTTGATAAACTTGAATGGTGCCTCTACGCTGACCAAATTGATCACGCTCAACTTTAAGTGTGTAATTTTCCTCTAACGCGCTCTTTATGGACTCAAACTCATCGGTTTTTGACAGCAACATCCAATCTAAGTCTGTGAGAACGACGTGACTTGCTGCTGCATTTTTAAAATAGAGATTGACCATCTCCCCGTTTACAAGTTTTAACCTCGTTGCTGATTCAATATTAGAATCTAAAAATGAAAATTGAGCCATTGACATTGATGGGAGGGTGTTTACATTAGTTTCAACCGCAATCCACAATCCTTCAAGTGCAAATATAGCATCTGTATTTGCACTACTTTTTACAATTGATGAAATAGTTTTGACTTCCTCAATTGGTAGCTGCCCGCCAGAAGTGTCAATAAATGACCTATCTGTCAAGAGCAATCCAAGAAGACAAGTGGCGCATACTGTTAATTTCAAAAGGTTTGTGAATTTTGTGGTGGAATAAGTTTGTGCAAAAAATACCCCGATAAATGGAAATAGACTAAACAAAAGGGGGACAAAATATTCTGTGTAAAAGCCACCGCTTGCAAGATTAGGAACTGCGAACATTAACAAACTTATAAAGTAAACAGCTACACTAGGGTTAGCATTCAAAAAACTCAAGATTTTTCTGTAACCTAAAATAAACACTATGATCATTAGCACGAAGTAGCCGAAAAATCTTAGAAGGAGTATTGGCA
>JBCCSO010000330.1:0-5654 GCA_039199965.1 Chloroflexota bacterium
CCAAGTAACCGGACAACCAGCGATCACATTGTCATACAGTGATATTGGCAACATTCTCTCCAAGTCTGATATAGGGTCATATAGCTATGGCCTGAATGCGGGCCCCCATGCGGTAACGGCCGCTGGAAACCGCACTTTCGAGTACGATGCAAATGGAAGCAGAACCGAAACTTGGGAAGGGGGAATTGCAACCGAAACCGTCAGCTACAGCTCATTTAACAAGCCTGTTTCAATTTCAAAGAACGGTTTTACGGTTACCTTTACCTATGGCCCAGACTATGCACGCTATAAACAAACGATAGATGGCTCAACAACTATCTATGTGGGTGGCATGTATGAACGTGTCACAGACGCGGACTCTATTCAAGATGTCCACACAATTTCGTCACCGAGTGGGCCAATCGCAACATTTGTTGTTGAAACCGACACGAATACCAACTTCCAGGTGGAATCTCTAAACTATCTGCATGCAGATCATTTAGGCTCCATAGAATTTCTAACCGATACAGACGGTGAAATTGTAGAGCACCTAAGCTATGACGCTTGGGGCAAACGACGCAATAGTGATTGGAGTGCTAGCGCCAATGATTTGGCAAGTGAATACCGCTACGGGTTCACCGGTCATGAAATGTTGGATGAGATCGGCCTCATTCACATGAACGGCCGGGTGTATGATCCAGAAATCGGCCGGTTCCTAAGTGCGGATCCATTCGTGCAGGCCCCTCACTATTCTCAAAACTATAATCGCTATACATATGTTTTAAACAACCCTCTTTCAATAATCGATCCAAGCGGATATTTCTTTAGTAAAATTTTTGATGCAATAGGTGATGCTATTGGTGGGGTAGTGGATTTTATTGAAGATAATGCCGTTGCGATCATAGCTGTTGCGGCTGGTGTTCTAACCGCTGGAGCTGCATTATGGGCTTTAGGCCCAGCGTTGGCTCTTGGGGGTGCTGCTACATCTTTTGCTAGTGCAGGAGGTGTATTTGGCGCGTTGTTTGGTGGTGGGCTTACATTCGCCGGCGCGGTTGCAGCTGGTGCAGGTTTTGGTTTTGGGTCGGCTTTCGCTGGAACAATTGCGGCCGGTGGCAGTTTGGGCGATGCGTTATCTGCAGGTCTGGTATCGGGAGTTATGGGGGGCATTAGTGGTGGAGCATTCCACGCAGTTGGGAGTGCGTATAAAACCTATAGCCTAACTAAGGTAGTAGCCCATGGCGCCGTAGGTGGAACAATGGAAGTTGTGCGTGGAGGGAAATTTGAACATGGCTTTTTCTCTACGGCATTTACATCTATGCTTAACCCTGCCATCGATGGAATCAAAGGTTTCAGTGGTGATTCTTTCGCAAGAATAGCTATTTCTGCTGCTATTGGTGGAACCGCTGCAGAAATTGGAGGTGGAAAATTCGCGAATGGAGCAATAAGTGCGGGATTCATGCGCGCCTTTAATGAAGAGGCTTCACATACAAGATCTTTCCGTGAGGAAGTATCAGAGTTTGCAAAAGGATCAGGGTCGCTATTTAGAGGCTTGTACCGATTTGCGAAATGGAGATTGGCAGCGGCAGGTTTATTTGGTGAAAATGCGAAATTTGATGCAATTATCGCTTTAAACCAATTCGAACAAGCGCTAACAATTGCTGCCAACAATCGTGATTTAACTGGCAGAATCCTAAAGGAGTACGTGATTGCCAACCCTAGCCGGGTTGGTGGCAGAGTAATTACAAATACAGCACTTTCGAGAGGTATATCAGGTGTTACTCGTATACCGTCAATGGCCGTGTCCATACCTGTAGGTGGCGCGGCAATGATGGGAGATGCAATGCATCATTTACAGCTTCATCATCAAGGTCAAATGAGAATAAGAACTCATGATTTGAATGGCATCATCGGTGCTGCTGTTCAAGGGTCAGAATAATTGTCTAGATCAATTTAGAACAAAAAAGATAGAAATGAGAAAAGCACTAAAAACACTAACTGCTTGCAGCTTTTGGATTTTTGTAACGCCAGTTATTTTATTTGATATTTCAGTCGCTCAGGCGGCAGAACCCACAGGCGTCTTTGACGGAATTTCTTCAAATTTTGAAATTTGGGGATGGGCGCTTGATCTTGATACCCCCAACAGCTCGATTGATGTCCATATTTACATCGACAACCAGCTTGTTGATGCAGTAACCACCAATGAATTACGCCCTGATGTGAATCAGGCTTACGGGGTCAGTGGCAATCATGGCTTTCGCTGGAGTATCCCGCCTCAATATTTGGATGGTGGTACTCATACCATACATGTTTACGCCATTAATGCGGGTGCAGGGTCTAATCAACAGCTAAGCAATTCTCCAAGACAGTATCAAAATACAGCTCCGACCGGGTCGCTAAATAACATCAATACTTCTTTCAATTTGACTGGTTCTGCCAGCGATCCAGATACACCAAATCAATCAATATCTGTTCATTTTTATGTGGATGGACCGGCTGGCTTTGGCGGCCAACTGATTGGCAGTACAAACACAAATTCATCTGGTAACTTCTCTTGGTCAATTCCACTGCAATATCGTGGGGCGACAAGAACGTTTTATGCGTATGGAATCGATTCGGCCAGTAGCAACAACAATACGCTTTTGTCCAACTCTCCTCAGTCTCCCCCTGCTGTTGGAGATGCCCAAATCAGCAATATGGCCGGTCCGTCAGACATCGTTATTAAAACGACAGCCAGGTTAGCGGGTGCAATTGATTCTCTAACTTGGAATGGTGCAGAGTTTATCGATTCATATGATCACGGCCGACAGCTCCAATCAGCATCATCAATGGGCGGTATGGGCGAATGTTTTAATCCAACGGAGGCAGGTTCATCAAATGATGGTACTGGCCCTACCAGCACGAGTGTCCTACATGCTATTTCAGCAAGTGGAAACGTCTTATCAACGCAAACACAGATGGCCTTCTGGCTCAGCCCCGGTGAAAATCGACCCCACTGTGGTAATGCAGTCAATACAACTGCATTATCCAATCACATTCTCAATAAACAAGTCACGATTGGGTATCAGGGACTCGCTCACGTAATCGAATATTTAACCACATTTACTCTGCCAAACGATGAGTCTCACAATGGTGCAACCTTTGAAGCAACAACTGGCTATATGCCCGCTTTCTCTAATACAAATAACAACTTTGACACATTCTGGTTATATGACCCAAACTCGGGTAATTTAACAAATGAGCCTAGCCTTCCACCAGTACCGGGTAGCCTTGGGCAATTTTTTGGCGGGGAACAGGCTTTACCTGTGATTATTTCGACCGCAGACGAATCATACGCTATGGGGGTATACTCTCCAGATTTGCCAGAGGGAAATCTAGGCTACGGCCGATTTTATTTTCCAAACGAAAATGTTTCAAAGTGGAATTGCGTATTCAGAGAGGGGACGGTATCTGCCGGAGGACAATATAGTTATCGTTGCTTTGTTATTGTTGGCTCACTAGAAAATGTGATCGTCTCAATGAACCAGTTACACGGAATTTTTTATCCTTCATTAAACCCTCAGGGAGACGTTTCGTGTGATACAACGGTTGATGCAACTGACGCCTTGTACATTATGGAATTTAACGTTGGACTAAGGGCAAGCTCAAACAATTGCCCATTATCCGGTCAAAGCTCAACTTTAAATACGAGTGTTTGTGATGTGGACAATGACTTAAGCTGTGACTCAACAGATGCACTTTACATCCTTCAGTGTGAGGTTGGAATCAATAATATCCTATGCCCTTAATTGGTTTAATCGTATGAATAGTGCCCCTTCTGAGAAGATGATGTTATTAAAAAAAAATCGTGTAAATATGAAAGGCGATAAAAAATTGACAAACAAAGCAATAAAATTACGGGACGCCGACCACGAAGGAATACGGGAGAAAAACATGTTTTCAAAATTTAGTTCATTAGCATTTAGACTATTTGTAGGCTTGGCTATTTGTTGCCTATCGATCTTTTTGGTTTCAAGCCCTAATCTACTGCTGGCACAGACTGGCTCAACCCTCCGCATTAGCCCGGCTTCAGGTACAGTAAGTCAGGGTGTACCTGCTACTTATTCTATATTCCTTGATATTGAAAGTGGTGAATCTTATGGCGCAGGCTCTTATAGCTTTAGTTATGACTCTGCCACACTAAACTTAAATTCATTCACGTTGAACCCAAATTTGTTTGGTGTTGTGAATTCAAACACCCCTGGCACGGTTTTGTTTAATGTTGTGGCTCCGGCTGGCGAAACTGGAACACTGCTGCTGGGCACAGCTGAGATGACTGCTGTCTCTTCAGATAGTTTTTCACTTATCTTGGGGCTTACTGATCCGCCCGTTGATACAGTTGGAGTTGAATTGCCTAATTTAACCATTCAAAATGCCGCTGGTACGGTTGGTAATGATGGACCAGCGACAATTTTTGTAAGCTCAACAACCGCGGGCACCGCCAACGGCGTGACATTTACAGATGAAGATATCATTGCTTACGATATTGTGTCAGGTACTTGGTCTCGTCATTTTGATGGATCTGATGTTGGCCTGAGTGGTGATGCACTCAGAGATATTGATGCGTTTACAATCTTAGATGATGGTTCAATTTTGTTGAGCATCTCTGGCCCATCCACAATTCCGAATGTGGGGGCGATTGATGATTCAGATATTGTTCGCTTTATTCCTACTAAAATTGGTCCAAAAACAGAAGGGTCTTACGAGATGTACTTTGATGGATCCGATGTTGGTTTAGACACAGACAAGGAAGATATTGATGGTATAGCGGTACTCCCAGACGGCCGGATCATCATCAGTACGTTAGGATTTGCACAAACAACCAAGCAGTTTGGCAACACACTCAACTCATTAGATGAAGACCTCATTGCTTTTACACCAACTTCATTAGGCAGCAATACAAGCGGATACTTCTCCCTTTATGCAGATGGTTCAGATTTCGGTTTAGAAGCATCAACTGAAGATGTTTGGGGAATCGCCATATCGACTGATGGTGGTGATGTTTACTTAAATCCAGCTTGGGGGTTTGATACTGGCTTGATCACGGGTGATATTGCAGACTTTTTTGTTTGTGAAGACGTAACGGTAGGGAGCGTAGCCTCTTGTGGTAGCCAGTCATTGACATTTGATGGATCCATAAGTGGCATTGGCTCTGAATACCTTGATGGCATTCACGTCGGCTTCGATTAGTAATCCAAGAGTAATATCTAAGGTGCAGCTCTAGTCAATTTACCATATTGCAATCGGCTAGAGCTGTACCCAATATATTTGTTGATTGCTATTTATCAAAACATTAGTTTCATCTTCCCCAAACAATGCGGAATTCAATTTGAGGACCTAAAAGTTGCGCCAAAAGCGAATTTCTCTACCGGACAGCACCCTCCCAAAGGATCTAAATTTCTAACAAAATAGTGTCAGACAAGGCAGACTTATTATTTTTTGTCACCAAAAAAAAAGGAGGTTTCTGTGCCCGGCAAGTCAAAAATTTACTTCAAAATATGGCGGACACTCAAAAGAGTGAAGATTGTGCTTTTATAGGTTGACTCGATGTTTGGCTTTGAGCTCGGCCGCCGCTAAATCAGCCTCTTCCTGCTGGCGAGTCTCATCCCAGCCTAATTCGTTGCCGATGATGACTGCCA
>JBCCSO010000331.1:0-5639 GCA_039199965.1 Chloroflexota bacterium
CAGCCCCCCAATCGGCCCGGCAATGAGCATGGTATAAACCAAATACGAAATCAGCTCACCAACAGTCAGATTTCCTTCAAGCACTTCTGTGGTACCAAACCACAGGGTCAGCGTGATTGACATAAAGGCGATAAAGCCGATAGTGGGAGACAAGATGGAGCGCAGCCAAGCGGTCCGCATTGCGGCGCTGAGAATGTCCTGCACTTTTTCAGAAAATCGGCCGGATTCATATGGCTCACGGGCAAATGATTTGACAATGCGCACCCCAGATACCGTTTCTTCAAGTACGTTGGCGGCTTCAGCCAAGTTATCTTGGACTATGATTTGTGCGTTCCGTATTTGACGGGCCAGCACAAAAATAACGGCCGCGATAATGGGGACACCGGTCAAGATCACCAAAGTGAGCTGCCAATTTAGATAAAATAGCATAACGGCAGCCCCGATCAGTAAAATGATCTGCTGGAGTATAGTTGAAAAGGTGTTGGTGATAGTTTGCTGCAGCAGCGCGACGTCATTGGTCATTCTGGAGATGATGCTGCCTGTCCGATTATCCGCGAAAAAGCGCAGAGACATTTTTTGCAGATGGTTGTAAACGGCAACCCGAATGGAAGCAATGGTGCTCTCACCGATGTAGGCGATGATGATTTGGTGGATAAAGCTGAAAACCGCCTGTAAGCCAAAGACAACGGTTAAACCCAAGCCAACTTGCAGGAGCTGCACTTGATTTCCTTCGATCAAGACATCATCCACTAAATTCTGGACCACAAGGGGCAAGACCAATCCCATGAGCGATGATAAAAGAAGGCCAATTGCCCAGATGACCAGCCAGCCACGGTTGGTCTGAACGTATGCCCAGACCCGGCCGAAAGTCGCAATGTTTTCTCGGTTAATGGCCCCTTTTGCGGCATCTTCATCTCTTGTACCGCGCGTAAATCTTCGGCCTCTTCGTCTAAATCCCATAATAATCTGTGCCAACTGGCTTAAGCCAGCGGCTAGTAACAACGCTCTGCGAGCGAAATAAGGCCAAAGGCCGTTGTTATTCGCCGCGATCTTTAGATCGTCGGCAAATTTATAAATATCAATTGGATTGCAATTTTAAAGCCCAAAATTAATTCTGGTGAACTTCTGATACAAAGCTTTTACGCGAGGGGATATAATCAACAATCCACCTTGATTTCCAATGAAACAACATTCAGTCTACATGCAGCTTTACAAGGGCTTTTCTATAAGCTGAACTTGTGGAGCTTTTACTGGTCTACCAAAGAGAGGTTTTATGCAAAATCGTACTGTGACCTACCGCCGATTGTTTTCGTATTTGTCGCCACACAAGAGAGAATTGACATTTGCACTCATCGGCATGTTGGGAGCTGTGGTTTTTAACCTATTCATCCCGCAACTGGTCCGCACCGCTATCGACGAAGCGCTATTGGAGGGGCGCATTCAAGCCTTGGTGCAATCGGCCGGATTTATTTTGCTAGTGGGCTGCGGCCGGGGAGCGGCCATGTATGCCCAACTGTACTATCAAGAATACTTAACCCACAGTGTGGCCTATGAATTGCGCAACGAGTTCTACTGGGCGGTCCAAAAACTGCCGTTTTCTTTTCACGATGTGACCCACACGGGTGACCTGATGAGCCGTGCCACGGCCGATATCAGTGAAACCCAACGGTTCATCGGTATTGGGATTATTGAATTAACCCGAATTTTCTTGTTAATTGGCGGTGTCGTGATCGCGATGTCGCTTGAGAGTGTCTTCTTGTCCGCCATTGCTTTGGGACCGATGGTTATTTTGGTGATCATTGCTATTTTGTTCGGCCGGAATGTGCGCGGCATTTTTAAGCAGTTGCAAGAGCAGCTCGCCGTCCTTTCAACGACCATGCAAGAAACCCTGACTGGGGTGCAGTTGGTCAAAGTGTTTGCCCGGGAAAGATACGAGCGCGAGCGTTTCGACGGCGAAAATGGTGTTTGGGTTAGCCATCGGACAAATATGATTAGGACATGGGCCCGTAGCTGGCCGACGATGGGATTTTTGGTCGCTCTATCGATTATTTTGATGATGTGGTTTGGCGGCCCTATGGTGATCGAGGGAGAACTGACGCTGGGCACACTGTTCGCCATGATTTCTTATCTGCTGTTGCTTAACGGCCCTGTGCAGCGGGTTGGCTTCTTGGTGAATTTGGCGGCCACGGCCGTTTCTGCAGCCGATCGCATCTACTCGATCATTGACACGCCCAGCGACATCATTCAAAAGCCGGACGCTATTGAAGTTGGAACTGTCTCTGGTGAGGTCGAGTTTGAAAACGTGTCGTTTGGGTATCAAGACGGACCCAAAATTATCAAAAATGTCAACCTGACTGCCAATCCGGGCGAGACGGTTGCCTTAATCGGGCCAACCGGTTCCGGTAAGTCAACGCTCACTAATCTGATTCCACGTTTCTACGATGCTACTGACGGGCAGATTCTGCTTGATGGGACCAACATAAAAGATTTGACTGTCAAAAGCTTGCGCTCTGAGATCGGCATGGTGCTGCAAGATTCATTCTTGTTTAGTGACACCATCGCGGAAAACATCGCTTATGGTGACACCAACGCCACGTTTGATGAGATTGAAGCCGCGGCCGAGGCGGCCCGCGCGAAAGATTTCATCTATCGCTTCCCAGATCAATATCAAACGATTGTGGGTGAGCGGGGAGTGACCCTTTCGGGCGGGCAAAAACAGCGCATTGCCATCGCGCGCGCTCTGCTGGCTGACCCACGCATCCTGATTCTGGATGACTCAACCAGCAGCGTTGATACAGAGACGGAGTATCTGATTCAGCAGGCGCTTGACGAGCTGATGATCGGCCGAACGACGTTTGTGATCGCCCAGCGCTTGCTGACGCTCAAGAACGCTGACCAAATTTTGGTTCTCGATGACGGCGCCATCGTTGAGCGGGGTACCCACGACGATTTATTGCTGGAAGACGGTCTTTACCGCCACCTGTATGACTTACAGTTGAAAGATCAAGAAGAACTGCGACTAGCAGGTAGTAGCTAGTGGGTGGTTGGTGGTCACTGGTTGATAGTTGAGTTTTACCAACCACTATCCACCATCCACTAGCCCGAAGGGTAAAACAATGACTGTAACAATTGACACACATACATCAGAATGGCGGAAACGGCGCGAGCAGCGCATTCTGGACCTGCTTCCAGAGGAAGAGGATGAACTCGATAATGTTGATCCTAAGCTTCTTTTCCGCCTGAATATTTTTCTAAGACCCTACCGAAGTCAAGTGATCCTCGCCGTGTTCTTTATTGTGAGCGCGGCGCTTGTGGGTGTGGTAGCTCAGCCGTGGATTGTTGGGCAAGTGTTTGATCAGGGGATTGAGGCCGGCTCAGTCTCTGATCTTCGATTTTGGATCGGGGTGTTCATCGCTTCGGCCCTGTTCGAGTGGGTGGCCAACCGCTACCGCATTTCGATCATGGGTATTGTCGGTGGCCACGTGGTTGCAGATGTCCGAGCGAAGCTCTATAACCACCTGCACACGCTATCACTAAACTTCCATAACAACTACAGCGTCGGCCGGATGATGAGCCGTTTGCTAGGTGACATCACCATGCTGCGTGACTTCATCACGTGGTCAATCTCTGGTCTATTCCGGTCTTTTTTCAGCCTGTTTGGCATTATTGCGATCATGCTCGTCATCAACTGGCGCTTGGCTTTGATCAGCTTTAGCGTTTTGCCGATCTTGGCTATTGCGACCAACTACTATCGGATCAACATTCGCCTAGCGTATCGATCAGCTCGTACCCGCAGTTCGCTCATCAGCGGCTACTTTAACGAGTCGATCTCTGGTATTCGGGTCACTAAAAGCTTCACCCGTGAGGAAGAAAATTTTGGCTTCTTTGACCTGCTCAACTCAGATCTCAAACGAATCAATTTTGATGCGGCCTTTATGACCGCCATCTTTTTCCCGGCCGTTGAAATTGTTGGATCGCTATCTATTGGTCTGGTTGTGGTTTTTGGTGGGATGTTTATCCTCGATCAGCAACTGACAGCGGGTGAACTGATTGCGTTTGTACTGTACGTGCAGCGCTTCTTTGAACCGATTCGCGAGCTGGCCCAGCGTTTTAACGTTTTCCAAGGGGCGATGGCATCTACCGAGCGCATCTTTGCCCTGCTCGACACAGAGCCGGACTTAGTGGACGCTCCGGACGCATATCAGCTGCCTGCTATTGAAGGCAACGTCCGGTTTGAGAACGTGGACTTTGGCTACAAAGCAGATGAACCGATTTTGAAGAATGTCTCGCTGGAGGCCCGGCCGGGTGAGCAAATCGCCCTTGTGGGTGAAACCGGGGCAGGCAAAAGCACGGTTATTCGCCTACTAGCTCGCTTTTATGACATCACTGACGGCCAGATCACGATTGACGGACATGACATTTCGGCCGTGACGGTTGAAAGTTTGCGCCAGCAGCTGGGTGTGGTACTGCAAGACACCTTCCTCTTTTCAGGCACCATCCTTGAAAACATCCGGTACGGCCGCCTAGACGCTACTGACGATGAAGTGTTGGCGGCCGCCAAAGCGGTGGGCGCGGATGATTTTGTGAACCGAATGCCGCGTGGTTTCCAAACGGAAGTAGGGCAGGATGGTGTGAATCTGAGCGTGGGGCAGCGGCAAATTTTGTCGTTTGCGCGTGCACTGCTGGCTGATCCACGCATCTTGGTGCTGGATGAGGCGACCAGCAGCGTAGACACCACAACGGAAAAGCAGATTCAGGCGGCGTTGGAAACGCTCCTCGACGGCCGGACGTCGTTTGTGATTGCACACCGCTTAAACACCATCGTGAATTCAGACAAGATTATTGTGTTGGATCAGGGTGAGATTGTGGAAGAAGGCACCCATGATGAGCTGTTAGAGCTTGAAGGCCGCTACTACAATCTGTACACGATGTCATGGAATGGTGAAGATGGTAATCGGTAGGTCAGTAGTCAGTCAAACAGTTATTGATAAGGGCCTGTAGAAGAACAAATGTGTATCGGCCGGATTGAATCACAAGGGATTCAATCCGGCCGTTTTATTTTCGCAAGCCTGCCAACAGATCTACATTTGAAGCCTTTGCCGCTCCGATTAGATCAATTACCACCCAGTTTTCTAGCAGCTTATCCCCATCCCGCTTCCAAAAATCCATAATGTTCCAACCAAGTCGCTCACCGGTTGGGTCCCAATCCATAAACTTCCGCTGATGAGTGCCGCCCAAACTGGGCCAGCCGGTAGAAGCGGCAAACTTGCCTTCTGCAAATCTGGATTGATGACCCACCCCACGCCGATCTGGAAACGCATTGACGATCGGCCCTTGGGCGTTTTTCTTAAACTCATCCATCCCGTAAGCTGACCCGATGCCAACTGGTCCGTGCCACACCATGTGTTTGTGCCAATAGTTTTCTAGCCCTTGGCTCTCTTGGCTTTTGCCATCGTATTTGTTTAGGCCACCAAAGATCATGGTGGTCACCAGATCAAAGGTTTGCTGGGTTTCGGCCGGGTCTTGCTCATCAAGGCAAACCCCATCTCCTTCTAGTGGTCCCGGAATCCAGATATCCCGGCCGTAGCTGGATGGAAAGAGCACGATGCCACTCTGACGCAGCAAATCAGGCAGGTCAA
>JBCCSO010000332.1:0-5633 GCA_039199965.1 Chloroflexota bacterium
GGGGTTCAGCAAAAACATAGTGGCTGACAAAGCCAGCACGGCCACAAACGTGATAATGGCTCTACGCCGTGAGTCACCTTCTGGAACGCTAAGCGAATCGAGTACGTTGGGTCCAACTGTAATTTGTAGCAGCCATGCCAGCCCAAATGCCACAATGCCCGAATAGAAAACAGGCGATGTGGCCAAGCCAAATCCTAGCCACCCAGCGAGCCAGAGCAAAGTGCGATCTGTGCCCCCATTTTGCCACTGCAAGAGCAATCCTACACACATCACCAAGGCCAAAACTGCTAAGCTGTGGCCGTCAGCCATGCGGCTGGTTGACACTAGGAGCGGTGAAATAGCCACAATAAAGGCCGCAATAATCGCGCCCAACCGGCCGGTCAGCGGTCGGAGTTTGGCTATCGCAACAATTGTCAAAACCCCCGCCAGTGCAGGAAACAGACGCATAATTAAGTCGGTGTAGCCGGTAATTTGGGTGACTAATGCGGTCAGGCTAAACCATGCTGCTGAGGAAACCTCTGGGATACGTTCGGCAGATTCAGGCTGCCAAAACTGCCAGACTCCCCATGCATTTTCACCCTCGTCCGGTGACAGAGGCACCACGCCCAGATTGCTGAAGCGCAAGACAACTGCGCACACAATGGCGCCCGCGTAAAAAACTTGCTCCCACGTCAGAACAGCTTTATTTGATTCGGTTTGAATACTGGATGCGGCCAAGCGATTACTCACCTAATACAAAATTTTTTGATTTTGAAGTTTAACGACTGGCATGTCCCATGCCAATATATCTTCACTTTTATTTAGCTAGATTGTAATCTAAATGTAGGATTCCCCATCCCTTTTTAATGTGAAAAGCACTATTCTTTTACTGCTACATCTTCATGCTCGTGAATGGGAAGGGTGAAAGCAAACATAGATCCTTCACCATACCGGCTCTCAAACCAAATTTTTCCACCCTGCATCATAACCAACTGGCGTGAAATATTGAGTCCTAATCCGGTTCCAGTTTGCCCCCTAGCCCCGTTTTCAGATGCTCTGAAATATTTTGTGAAGATCTTGTCCTGATCCTCCGGCCGGATTCCAATCCCTTGATCATGCACCCGGAACTCTGCCATATTGTTTTCAGTTTTCACAACCTGAATCAAAATGCGGCTGTCTTCGGGTGAATATTTGTGTGCGTTGCTCACCAAGTTGATCAAAATTTGAACCAATCGATTTTGATCGGCTTTCACCATCATGTCATCTTCTTCGATTTCGATGCGCAGCTGCTGCTGTTTAGCACTCACCTGCGACTCGATTTCAGTCACAATCGTTTGAATAACATCTTTGACAGGCACTTCATCAATTTCAAGGCGCAAATATCCCGATTCAATGCGTGAAACATCGCTTAAATCAGACACCATACGGGTCATGCGATCAACGCTCCGTTCAATGACGTCAATCGCCATACGCTGCTGATCAGACAGGTTTTTCTCTGTGCGCAGCAAACGGGCATAGTTTTTGATTGATGTCATCGGGTTTTTGAGTTCGTGTGAGACATCAGAAATAAATTCAGTTTTTGACTGGTTGGCCCGCTGCACCTGTTCATACAGGATGGCATTCGCCATAGCAGGGCCCGCGCGATCGCATAAATCTGTTAGAAATGACAAAACCCGGCTGTCGTAGCGGTCCGGTTTAACATCTTCCAATATGAGTAGGCCAGAGACTACACCCGGCCGACCAATCGGGAAAACCAAACGGCGGCGGGAATCCGGCAGAAGGAAGCCATCACTATGGTCAGACTCTTGCGGTAGACCAGACGAGATGGCTCGCTCAAATTCTGGATGGTCGATGCGCACTTTTTGCCCGCGGAAGCGATTGAGCACGGGTGACAAGCCATCAATGGCCAGCACCTTCATGCCGCGCCCCTTGCCCATCAAACGGCCGACCATTCCTAAGTGAGCTGAGGTTTGTTTCATCGCCCATGACAGTACAATTTCTGCAACAGTGTTGATGTTCAAGCGAGCATTCAACTCACCCGAAATACGCTGTAGAGCCGACTGCTCTTCTAAGAAGTCTTCGGCCCGATCACGTAGCTGCTTTTTCTCAAGAGAAGCGGAGATGCGGGCTTGTAAAATTTGTGGGTTAAATGGTTTGGCGAGAAAGTCCTCAGCCCCAAGCTCGATGCAGCGAGCAATAGACGAGGTATCTTCAACAGCCGAAATAATAATGACAGGAATGTCGCGCAGCTCTGGGTCCTCTTTAATTTTTGCCAACACCTGCATGCCGTTCATATTCGGCATCATAATGTCTAGTAAGACTAAATCAAACGGCTCTACATTCAGTCGCTGCATAGCCATCTGGCCATCGCTGGCCGTATAGGGCTCCATGCCAAGACGTTGAACACGCCTTGTCAAAACATCTAGGTTTGAAACATTGTCATCGACAATGAGAACTTTTGAGCCGCGTTTTACCATTCAGGGTTTAATTTAACACCAAGTTTAAGATGAAGAAGGAGTCGCTGCCCAGTCTCTGATCTTTGAAAGTAGTTCGGGAAACTCAACCGGCTTTGTGGCGTAATCATCACAACCCGCGGCCAAACATTTTTCACGATCACCGGACATAGCGTGCGCAGTCAGTGCAATTATAGGAATCGCAGATGTATTATCGTCTGCCTTTAGCTGACGTGTAGCCTGTAAGCCATCCATTACGGGCAGACTGATATCCATAAGTATCAAATCTGGCATCTCTGCCCGTGCAACTTCAATACCTGAAATTCCATCGGCCGCATTCAAAAGTTCAAAACCTTTTCTACGCAATCGGCGTGAGAGCATATCTCTATTCATTTCATTATCTTCAACAAGAAGAATGGTTGTCATAATGCCTCTGGCAAATTCGCTAATTTTATATCTTTCGGTTCCACGAATAGTAGTGGCTTTTATCTCTTTGGTTTAGATGACATAGGTCCCAAAGAGATGACGCCTGAGAACTATTTTTTCGAGAACGGACACGCCATTAGCCAATTATGCTGTGTCTGAAAAAATTTAATGTATTTAACTAGTGTATAGCTACTTTTTCCATAAAAATAACAGACAAATTTTATATTAAATCTGAAATTTGCCATCTATGAAAACCAACCTCAAATGCTAGTCAGCTTTAACTTTTCAGACATTGGGCTTTAAAGGTTCTAAACTTCAGAAACGGTTAAGTGTAAAGTGGATTACACTATATGTTCGTCTTTTAGTGGAGCTAATGATAGGTTGTCTTGTCTTAAACCCAAATAAAAAACTGGTGAAGTTAATGGGGAGTTTCCCTTAAGCGTTACAAAAACAATTGTATAGCCTTAAAAAGAGGGCCATCTTGCCTAGCACCGCGTCTATCTAAGTCAGATGTTGCGATAAAAATGCCTTTGGAACAGCGACTACACAACCCTACGACGATGCGTGACAATTGTTCGTTGCGGATACGGACATCATCTTCTAAAGTCCAAGTTTGGTTAATGCTCCAGCGCGGGTCGAGCACAAAGCCGTTGCTCAGAGGCTGCCTTGGTAGGTCCCACCAGCCGGTTGCAGACGTTTCTAGCCAAATTTGAACGGGTACCGGCCGCTCTTCAAGCAGGTATGTTTGAATGGTGCTGATGAAAACGCCGTCAGGATCTGGGGGGTCACCCACGGCCGGTGGATTGGCGGTTACTAGGCCACTATAAATCCCCTGGACCAGCGCCAGCCCCACTGACTCAGAACTGCCGTCAATTACCCGATCCCCCGCCTGTCTGAAGCGTGACGCCATCTGTATCAGCCAATCACACACTTCTGCAAGGCCGGTGTCCGCTCTATTTTGGAAGGGTGGATGGCTAAGCACCTCGCTAAAGAGGCCGTAGAAAAAGAAGTCTGGGGACAGCGGATTATCGCTGCGGTTCCCGTGTGCATTCAACCAGCTAACCAACGTGTCCACGGCATCAAGATGATGCTCTCCCATGCGTTCAATTTGCTGATTGGTGAGCAGAGATCGATCGTTAAAGATGCCAGCATTTTGGTCATACAGCGCATCGGCCAGCATTCGGGCTCGAACGGCATCTAGCCCTTGAATAGATAAGGATAGGGCTTCAGCGATATCATGCGTGCTAGGCTTGATCAAACCAAATCGATCAGAGTCTACAGTGTTGTCACGCCAGTCATTAGCCAGCAGGAGCCAAGTTAGCCATGCTCGCACCTGTGGTACCTCACGCGGGCTTTCTCGTCGCCGATTGATTTGGTACGGAAGGCCAGATTGATTCAATGACTGGGTCAGTTTGAACCGCAGGGCACCATCCATGTAGGGTAAAATGATAGCGAAATCTGATGGCTCTAGGTTTTCGGCCGCCATCATTTGCTTAATAACTGGACCAACCTGTGACAGCATCTGCCTGCGATAGCGGGTGTGCAAATGGCCTACAATCGAATCTCTGATTTGCTCTTCAGCGCCATTGGGCTGTGTGCCCAACAAAAAATGGTTAACCTGATGCGCAATCTGGTAGACATTATCAGCTTCGTTAAAGTTTTGAGTTAAGCGCACGCTTACATCTGCGGCCGTGTCTAATCCTTTGGCTAGCTGGGGACTTGCGGACAAAAAGCGTTTGTATCCACCCCCATCATCCTGTGCCACAACGGCCGTTTCGATAGGCGAACCGGGTGCCAGCAGCTTGCGCACAAATTCAACACCAACCGGCGTTTGCTCTTCAACATTATCAATCAGAAGATGACGATAGCGGCCGATCTGGGCTGCATAAAGCTGCGGATCATTCACAATGAATCGATTGAAAATATCAATGATGAGGGCTGTATCAATCAAGCTGTTGGCAAAGCAGCGGCCGCGGAACTGGAGCGCAGCCTGTTCAGCATCTTTCAACTGGCGGCGGTGCTCAGGATCGGCTCCCCACGAGACCAATTGCTTCTCGATAGCGTCTTCAACCGTTAGTCCGTTAAATGCCGCCCGCACCATGTTGTCGAGCAATTGACTAACAATCTGCTGCGGCCGAAGCCTGAGATCAGCAAATTAGCCATCTTTCAGCATGGGTCCTACGATTTGCCACATCATGGTTTGGGCCATGTCGTAAGTTAGCACAAGCGGCGGCCGCAGCTGATTGTGAAAGCCCGCCCTGCCTGCGATTTGAGGCCAGTGAAACATGACAGCTTCACGTGCAAAGCCAAAAAAAGTGGTAAGGGTCAGGTTGTGCAGCGCGTTTTGTTGGCTTTGATCAGCAATTTGCTGAAATCGCTCCCGGTGCGCAGAATCCCCTACAATCACTAAAATCGATTCAGAAGAGACGCCGGAATCAAGCAGTGAGCCAAAGCGTTCTTCTAAAACAGTTGTTTTGCCTGTACCCGCAATCCCAGTCAGGTAGATTTTCCGGCCGGGCTCTAAGTTGATAACAGATAGCTGTTGCTCTGTGAGGGACATTAGGTTTCACGTCTGAAGCGCAGCACCAGCGCTCCCATCTGCACCTCGTCACCGTCATTGAGCAAGGCTCCATATTCTGGCAGTCTTTGGCCATTGAGGAACGTGCCGGAGGTGGACTGCTCGTCATACAGCCGATAGGTATTGCCTTCACGAGCAAGGGTAGCGTGCACGCGGGAAACCGTTTGCTCATTGGTAAACGCAATATCACTTTTAGA
>JBCCSO010000333.1:0-5633 GCA_039199965.1 Chloroflexota bacterium
CGCGCACCCAAAGCGGTGAAAAACTACGCGCGCAACAATCCGCATTCGATGGGTGCATGGCAGTCTGACTCGAAGTCACACGTGGCCAGCATGCACGGCCGGGATTTTTATGGCAGCGAAAAATCAGTCACGATGGAAGATTCTGGGTCTGTCAGCATTGAGTTTGTTGATTTGGCCGGTAATATAACTGTTCTGAAAAAAGACCTAGCGTTGGAGAAAGGTGAAATTTTTGATGCGGCCGTTCTTAGCCGAAAAGCCTTGCGGGCATTTATCGAAAAAGAAATTGCTGATGCCAAAGCTCAGGACATTCTCTTTTCTGCGCATCTAAAAGCCACCATGATGAAGGTGTCTGATCCCATTATTTTCGGACACTTTGTGTCTGTGTATTTCGAAGACCTGTTTGAAAAGCACGGTGAGCTGTTTGAGGAATTGGGTGTTAATCCTAACCTAGGGATGGGTGATCTTGAAGCCAAAATTGCAGAGCTACCGGCTGACAAACGGGCTGAAGTTGAAGCTGATATCAAGGCGATCTATGCCAAACAACCGGACCTTGCGATGGTTGACTCTGATCGGGGAATTACCAACCTGCACTTCTCAAACGACATTATTATCGATGCTTCAATGCCGGCCGCTATTCGAGCTTCTGGCCAAATGTGGGGGCCCGATGGCAACCAAAAAGACACCAAGTACGTGATTCCTGATCGGTCATACGCCGGTATCTACCGTGAGGTGATCGACTTCTGCAAAAAACACGGGGCGTTTGATCCAAAGACAATGGGAACAGTGCCCAACGTGGGACTGATGGCTAAAAAAGCGGAAGAGTACGGATCACACGATAAAACGTTTGAAATCGAAACAACAGGGATCGTGCGGGTCGTGGATGAAGCTGGGAATACACTGATTGAACACTCTGTAGAACGGGGTGATATCTGGCGTATGTGCCAAGTGAAAGATGAACCTGTGCAGGACTGGATCAAGCTGGCGGTTTCCCGCGCACGCGCAACTGGCGCTCCGGCCGTTTTCTGGCTCGATAAATATCGCGCGCATGACGCTGAGCTGATTGAAAAGATTGACGTGTATTTGCCACAGTATGACCTAGAAGGCTTAGAGATTTACGTTTTGCCCCCAATCGAAGCGATGCATTTCAGCCTTGAGCGCATCCGTGATGGGAAAGACACCATTTCTGTTACCGGCAACGTACTGCGCGACTACTTAACCGACCTATTCCCGATTCTTGAGCTCGGTACCAGCGCAAAAATGCTGTCAATTGTCCCTCTCATGAACGGTGGAGGATTGTTCGAGACTGGCGCGGGCGGGTCTGCTCCTAAACATGTGCAGCAGTTTGAGAAAGAGAATCACCTGCGCTGGGATTCACTAGGTGAGTTTTTGGCGCTGGCCGTTTCACTCGAGCACTTATCAGAGGCGTTTGATAATGACAAAGCTCAGGTCTTAGCAGATGCGCTGAGTGCAGCCACCAGCAAACTTCTCCTCAATCGGAAATCCCCGTCCCGTAAAGTGAATGAGCTGGATAACCGTGGTAGCCAGTTCTATTTGACGCTTTATTGGGCGCAAGCTTTGGCTGAGCAGTCAACGGATACTGATTTGCAAAAGAAATTCGCCCCAATTGCTGCGAAGCTTTCTGTGAATGAAGAAAAAATCGTTGAAGAGTTGAATGATGTCCAAGGTGTTTCAATGGATATTGGCGGATACTATCAGCCTAACAATGATCAAGGAACAACCGCGATGCGCCCCAGTGAAACGTTCAACGCTGTGCTGGCCGCTTTGGCCTAGTCGGTCTGAGACCCTCTATTCATTTGCTAAGGACTCGCTTCAAGCGGGTCCTTTTTATTTACTGTTTATAACTATTCAGGTGTCTCAACATAGTGCGTGGCACTTCCTGTTGAAAACTTTGATTTATTACGATCTTCATTGGGAGTGACATCTACTCTCAAGCGCTATCGAAATATCACCTGTACAGTTATTAGCGGTTAAATCTTGCCGCGTTTTTTGCTTGCGCTTTAAGCTGTTCTGTTTCCCGATTCTTGGACGGAGCAGAGGTCACCATCGTGCTGAGCAATCGATCGGTTGCTGCCGCCACTTCAATGATAGCTTGTTCAAAAGCCGCTTTATTTGCTTTGGAAGGCTTGCGCGATCCGCTAACTTTACGCACATACTGCAGGGCGGCCGCCCGGATTTCATCTTCAGTTGCAGGTGGTTCAAAATTAAACAGAGGTTTTATATTTCGGCACATGGTCTACTAAGGTCCTACGGTTTACAAGATTTAATAACATCAACGTGACTAATATCTAGTTTTGCAATTGATAAAGCTAAATATAATGCAAGTGGGTGACCTTTTGCGGCAAATAGACAACTACAAGAGATAGTTTCACACCACCGAGCTATGTTGAATTCATTTATTCAGAAGTATTTTCCAAAACCCCAATGTGAGGATCAAGACACGCAGCAAAGGATCGACCATCTTTACACGATTCTGTTTATTGGGATCTTCTTAAACCTGACCCTACTCCTGCTGACCCCCTTCATCTTTATATTTTCTGATCAGTTTGATTTTTATAATTTACTGCTGGTTTATGGGGTGTCTTCCGTAACATTGGGCGGCTGCTTTTTTAGTTACTCTTCTCTACGCTATCAGTCTATTGCCAAAGCATTTTTTGTGTTGATGAGCGTAGTGGTAGTTGGATTTATCATCGGAATCCTATTTTCTCCAGATGGTTTGTATGACCCCGGCATTATGGCGGCCGTAATGATTATGGTGATGGCGAGCTACTATGCTTCAGAAACTTCTATTTCAATTTTTACGTATGCAACTGCATTTGTGCTAATTGTTGAATATGTTCTTGAAGCTAGGGGGCTGAAGGTAACAAACCATCCTGTACCCACTTTTTTCCACTTGATCTTATATTTGATGTTTATTTTCTGTACCCGGTGGTTTTTAAAGATCTCTGTTCAAAACTTAAAAAATAGGACAACGTTGCTGCGGCTGAGCCGCGATGAATTAAGAACGCATAAAACAGAGCTTGAGCAGATCGTTGAACAAAGGACACATCAGTTTCAAATTGAAAAGAGAAGGGCTGAAGAGGCAAACGGAGCAAAATCATTATTTTTGGCCAATATGAGCCATGAGCTGCGCACACCTCTGAACGCGATTATCGGCTATAGTGAATTGATTGAAGAAGAGCTGGATGAAATTGATGCAAGCGACAACGCTCAAGAGGATATTGTGAAAGTTAGGAAAGCCGCAAGGAATTTGCTGACGTTGATCAACAATATTCTTGACCTGAGTAAGGTCGAAGCCAACCATATGGACGTTGAAATTGAGAAGATCCTCGTTTGCGATATTTTTGGACAAATTGAAACGCTGCTTAAACCGATTTTTCAAGTGAATGGAAATAAATTTATTGTAGAAGTCCATGACCCAAACCTCTACATCTGGTGTGATGCTCAGAAAACCCAGCAGGTCTTGATTAATTTGGTCAACAATGCCAATAAATTCACTCAGAATGGCACAATTACTCTATCAGCTAGAAACAGTGGGAATGAGGTTTGTTTTTTGGTGAGTGATACTGGGATCGGTATTGATCATCAATTCTTGGGCAGCTTGTTCAAACCGTTCACCCAAAAAGAAAATGAGTTCAGCAAAAAATATGAAGGGACCGGTCTTGGCTTAGCGATCACCAAAAAATTTGTAGAGCTTATGGATGGTAAAATTTCAGTGGAGTCTGAGGTAGGCGTAGGCACTACATTTGCCGTACTTTTACCTAAGGTCGTAAACCTCACTAAAGGAGATACAACCGATTGGATTATTGCTGATGTGATGAAGGGGCACTAAAAACTGATCTGCTTATTCCCCATATAGATGTCGATAAATCTGATAATTAGAGTAGATGGTTCTTAAGTAAAGTCGCGTCTCTGAAAAGTTGATCGTCTCTAAATATAGATCAGGATCTGCACCAGCTTCTTCATACCATCGAATGGCGTTGCCCGGCCCGCCGTTGTATGCGGCCAGTGCGGCCGGATAAAACTCCTCAAAGAGAGCCAACTGCTGATCAAAGTAATACGCCCCAAAAATTAAGCTCACATACGGTCGGTACAAGTCTGCATTTTCATAGTTTGGCCAGCTGAGCCTCTGGGCTACAAACACCCCTGTATCTGGAATAATTTGGCTCAAGCCTTGCGCAAAGGCTGATGAGGTAGCAAACCCCTCAAACAAGCTTTCTTGCCGAATAAGCGAAAAATGGAGCAGCGGGTCATAAGCATACTCATCGGCCAGCGGCAGAATCATGTCTGCGTAGTAGACCGGGTAAGCCAGCCGTCCGATCCCTTTTGGGGCCGTAAAGGCAGACTGACCCGACTTGATCAGAACGTTATTGGCCGACAAAATTGATGAGCGATAAAGTCCAATTTCTGCAAATGCCAGTGAGAGCTGATAGCTGGCAATCGGATCATCAAGATATGATCTTCGGAGCGACTCAAGCTCCCATTTGGCGGCGTCATATTCGCCAATGCGCCACAAATTCCGGCCGCGAATCAGCCTGCCATCTCCTGCAATGCTGGCTGGCAGCTGACTGCTCACCGATTCTGTTCCAAATGTTTGGGCCAGCCACTGCTCAGCTTCAGCCTGCTCTGCGAGAATATCAATCTCAAAATTGAGATCGGCCGACGTAAACGGCACATCCTGTTGATTGGTCTGGAGCGCCCGCACCCGCAGGCTGTAATAGTTACTGGGGTCTGATGTCACCCCTGAAAATGCCGGTAAGTCTGAGTCAATAGGCTGCCCTCCACGCAGCAGCCACACGAGGCCTGCGCGGCCGTTCTGGTCGGGAAACCCCGCCACCCGCTGCCAAGCATCGTTTGCGAGATCAACATTCCCAGCGTTGTTGTACAGAATGCCAAGGCGGAGCAGGGCGGTAGAGGTGTTTTCATCGGCCGGATGGAAGGTCACGTACTCTTCGTAGTAGGGGATGGCCGCGTCCGGCCGGAGCAAAAAGCGATCTGCCAGCACGGCCCGTCTCCAGCGAGCAAACGGCATCTCTGGGTGATCGGGAAAATTGACGATGAAATCAGTGAGTGTCTCAACTGCTTGCTCTGTTGAGATGGATCGTGTTTCGATGGCCGCTTTTTCAACAAAGTATTTTCCAATTGTGGTGACATCTTCTGGGTTGAGGTCGCGGTAGGTATTTAGCTGAGCCATCGCCTGATCGAACTGGCCAACTTGTTCGTAGCTCCATGCTAAAAATAGGTGGGTATCCTGTCGATACCCCTCCGGATTTTCAGCGATGTAGGCGTTAAATGCCTCAATGCCCGGCCCGTAGACCCCCACATTGTAATCAACCAATCCCCGCTGAAAATTGTCAACCGGCACCTCTAATTCAACCAGTTCAACCAAACCTAGATAGCTTTCGTAGGCGGTTGGATATTCGTTTAACCCAAATTGCCAAGCCACGATAGCAGCCGGATTGTCGTTAGCCAGCGCCCACGTTTGCCCGATGCGCCACGTCATTTCTCCTTTTGTGTTATCGGTGAACGCAGCATCCCGAATCGCCTCAAACTGTGCAATGGCTTCTGGGTACCGCTGCTGCTCTAGATACAAGTCCGCTAAACTGCGCCGGATC
>JBCCSO010000334.1:0-5623 GCA_039199965.1 Chloroflexota bacterium
CGTAAAATTAGCTGGGGAATAAATCTTTGGTCCACGGTACACAGAATTCCGTCCCGGGCACCACAATCCCACCGCGATCACCAACGGTGATAGAGCCGTAGCGGGTTGAAAAAATCGGGGGCAGCTCGCGATCTCCGGGGATGGATAGCCACAAGCGCAAGAGGTGACGCCGTTTGTCCAGCTGTTCATGATCAATAAATCCGGTGCGATCATGGAGCATGGCGTGGTTATAAACAAACTGCATGTCACCCTTTTCAAGCATCATCGTTAAATGCAGATTGGGGTCGTTGCACAGCTCATCGAACAGGTCTAAGGCTTCAAAATGAGTCGGCGTCAGACGGGGAGCATCTTCAAAACGCTGGGCAGATTCAATGTATTGCCGCTGATAGAAAGGCGTAATGCGCTCTTGATACCAGCTCAGAGCAGGTATTAACAGGTATGGGTCCATCCCTTCAGGCACTTCTCCCCGGCGGTCTGTGGCGATGGGGTCCAACAATAATTGAAGCAGGTCCGGCCGGCGGTCACGCAGTTCGTTAAACACTGTTTCTGCACTGACCAGCAGCGATTTGCCGCCTGACTTGGCTGGATTCAAACAGAGCAATCCAACCACGTCGCACGAGTCGGTGTGAAATGTCTGTCGTTCAGAGGTTTGATAGATGCGCACTTTGGGATCGGTGCTGTCGAGCCCCATGTTACGTACGTGGCCCAAAATGTGACCTTTTGCATTCTGTGAACGGGCGTTGCCCAAGTGGGTACCAATCCCATAGAAGATGGTGATCGCTTCTCGTTCTGTATAGTTGGCGACGGGGAGGCCACGCAGCAGAGCAAACCCCCGGCCGTTGATGAGATCTTGCTGGAGCTGGGCAAATTTTGTGGCCAATGTTGGCAATTCAAAATCGGCCGTGGTCATGGTGCCTATGTTGGATTCAGCTTTTACCAAGGGGTCTGCAGCCGCTTCGAGCTCTGCGATTTCGGCCGGGCTAAACTCAAGTAGCCACTCAGATTGCTTGGCCATCATCTCTGGGCCGGTCCATGCGGCCGGGCCGGTTTGTTTTGGAGGAAGGGTTGTGCTCATAGTCTACGCATCCGTAAAAAAATATTTTTTGAATGGTAGATGATTTGGCTGGTTTTGCAATGAATTAAGGTGTGGATTTATACGGCGGTGGTGACTTGAATAATGGTCCAAATAATTCCGCTCCATATGGCGATAGAGGTGGTGAAGACGAAAAATAGGTTGATCGGTTTTATGCCTAACATGGTCTGTTCTCCTTTTTGTTTGTTACTGTTTTAGACCTTGAAATTAGGGGATAGTGACAGACGTAAAAACGGCCGGTCATGAGAAATGACCGGCCGATGTTTTGGCTTAATTATCGACTCTTCACAAAATTGTAATGCTCGTTTACTGAGGCAAAGCTTGCCCCTTGGGTGCAATTACCACCGTTGACCGGATTGTTCAGCGTACTGATGTTGCTCAGATCTCGCGCATTGGCCATTGAGTAGCCTAAGTTGGCTGTTGAACTGCTAATCTCACTAAAGCTTGACGTTTGTCCAGATTCAACGTTGTTAGCTGAATTCATGCTATACGAGCCGCTGATGCTTACTTTTATCCCTTGTGTTCCGGGTTGAGCGTTCGGCTTTGGCGGTTCTCCGTGAAATACATTGCAACTGATATTGGTTTGTACATTATTGGTGCTGCTAATTAAGATGGCGCTATTGCTGGTTTGGCTATCATTGTCTGGCCCAAATCGAACAAAGTGATTATTTTCAATGGTATAGGTGCCTTTAGCATTTCCTTTTGAACTGCTGGAAATCCCGTTTGCTTCGAACAGGATGAAATTATTGGTGACGCTCACATTTGTCACGCTTCCCCAACTGTCACCCAGTAGGAGAGTGTTTGTGTAGCCAATTAGCAAGTTACCATACACTTGAATGTCGCGGGCTGACCCTCGCTGGATTTGAACAAAGTCTGAATGGGATTTGGCATTGAACGCATATTTCCCGTTGTCAGAGCGATTGTGACCGTAATTGTATCGAATGACCCAATTGGCAATGTCTGTGCCACCACTGGTTTCAGCTTGTAGCGCATCAGCGGCCGGATCTTCAATACGGTTGTACTCGAAAATCACGTCATGCCCATTCATTCGAACAGCAAACCCTTCACTACCACCCACATTTTCACCTAAATCAAGAAAATGGATATGGTGGATGTGAATGTCATTTGCTGACTTGTTCATGCGTATGCCACGGTCATATTCTTTGATTACCATATCCGGTAACCAACCCGGATTGATGGTTGAACCACCAATTTCGATGTGTGAACCATAAATATAGAAGAGATGATCAATGCTAGGATCACCATCGAACACGACCGTGCCAGAGGTGCCGGGGGTTTTGATGATGCGCATCGGGTTGCTGGCAGAATTGTCTGTATCAAGATCTATTCCACCACCTGTGTAAGTGCCCGGATTCAGGCAGATTGTGTCTCCTGAACGAATATTTGGCCAGCGGCTACTAATATTTCCCGGTTGAAGCGTGTGATCACAATCGCCAACACTTGGACCGGGTGTTGGCACGGTTGTTGGTTGAGCGGTTGGCTCTGGTGTAACAGCGGTCGGTTGAGGTGTTGGATCAGGTGCGTCAGTTGAGACAAATTCAAAGTGATCTATGAGTGTTCCATCTTCCCGTACATAAATCCTGAACACATACTCTGATCCTTCATTTAAATAAACTGAAAGCGCAGGTGACGTGTAGCTACTACCAACTGTGACAGTTCTTTGCTCTGGATCACTGCTGGTTTTGATATGCCATTGAGAAGCGTTAGGAATTAGCGTTTCACCTGTGCTTTTGTTTTCTACCTCTACGAAGAATGAATTGCTGGTTCCTGAATTGGCCAAAACACGGGCGTCAATTCTGTAGTTCCCGCTTGCGGGTACAGAAAACGTGTACTCGCCCATATGGCTTGGATTTGGAGACCAGATGTTGCCCGCTGAGTCTTCCCGGCCGACAAACCCGGCGTAATCTTGAGATTCGGTAAAGCCTCCGGAAAGGGTGCCAGACTCTGCCTGAATGATTGATGAGACAGGTGTGGGTTCCGGAGTGACCGGTGTGGGGACTGGCGTAACTTGAGTTGGTTCCGGCGTGACAGGAGTCTGTACAGGTGTCTCAACAGGCTGACTCCCAATTTGTCGGAATTCAAATCTATCCACGAATGCACCATCTTCCCGCATATAGATTCTGAACGCAGTTTCACCCTTTGCCAGATAAATACTATATGGATTGTCGTCATTATTAACCTGATCAGAAATGTAAGATCCGTCAGACACTACCTGAACGCGCCAGATAATCTTAGGCTGGTCTGCTACACGGATAAAGAATGAATCATCCTTACCATTTGGGGCATTAACGATGGCATCGATTTCATACTCTCCGGCCGTTGCGATGTAAACACAGTATTCAGCATAGTCGTCCTCGGCCGTGATACCGCGAGCGTTGTCTTGCTTTACACCATTTACCACAACTTCTTTTCCACCGACAACGTGCCCCTGCATACCAAACTGACCACTTTGGGAAGTAATTACACCTGTTTCAGCCTCCTGCTCCAGCCCCCCGCAGCTTTGTGGTGGCGTGTCTGTTGGTGTGGGCGTTGCTTGTGGCTGTGTGGCTTGACTTGGAAGTAACTCTACTTGATCAATAAAAAACAGCGGCCGATCCTCTTTGTTGTCACCTTGCAAAACGATGGTATTAAATTCGGCTGAACCGATCTCGCTGAAATTTGAAATTAGAATTTCGACCTGCTGCCACTCGTTTAGATTCAAATTGAGTGAGACGCCTGAAGTGGTTCCCGTACCGTTATGGCGCAGTTTAATTTGCATTGGCTGATCAGATTTGACCCAAAAGCGGACCGACTTGTAGTGATCTCGGGCCAGCAGACTTGAATGGTTAAGTCTAAGCGAGCCCCAGTCACCATTCACCTGTGTACGGATCGATGTGCTTCCTTGATATACTTCGCCGGGAGCAGAATGATTAAGAGTGGACTCAGCGCCGGTATCTGTTGTGGCCGACCAATTTGGCCCCATTTCATCTGTGAAGATGGCCACACTGCTGCCAGAATCTGGTGTGGCGGTGGCGGCCGGGGTGTTCGTGGGCGTTGAAGTGGAAGTAGGCGTAGCTGTGGCTTGACTGTCTGCTGATGTAAACTCAACTTGATCTACGTAAAAAAGTGGTTTTTTGTTGTTCGCACTTTGAATAATGATTGTGTTAAATTCTTCTCCATTAGGAAGTATGTCGTAGTTAGAGTGTTCTAAATCGACTGTTACTAGTGACCATTCATTAAGAACGAGGTTTTGTACATCAACACCACTAGATGTGTACCTGTCGTTATCTACGGAATAGCGTAATTTAACACGCAGTTTTTCACTTGTTTTGACCCAAAACTGAAGTTTTTCAAAATCACTTGTCTTAACGAGGGTGCTATTATTATTTTTGAAACGCAACTCACCCCAAGATGTATTAACCTGATTTTCTATTGAATAGCTGCCAACTTTTACTTGATTGGTTGAATTTGTAACCACGTCTGAACGCCGGTCATTTTGATGAAACCAACCATTATGAAAGCTATCTGTATAGATCCGTGAATCATCAGTTCCCTGAGCTTGGCTAGCCTTAGGTTCATTTGCTTGGGTTGACTTGGGGCTCAAGAAAACCAACAATGAGGCCAGTATGCCCAAACACAGAGCTAAGGTTATTTTTTGAATCGTTAAATTATTCATGTGATTTCTCCAAAATCATGCGGTGCAATTTTTGAAAACGGTTGCGGGCATGACGCCACTTCCTAATCTATATGAACCTGTTTACTTAACGGAGTGACAGGCAATTTGTAAATTGAGTAAATGTAAAAATTTTGAATTTTTGCAAGGCTGTCGCCAGCAATTGAGAAATTGCGTTTAGGCTGTATTTAAATTGTGGGTTTGTTTTTGGGCGGCCGGTCATGAAAAATTGACCGGCCGGTGCTCACCTTAGTTAAAAGTTACAATCAAGCTCCACTCAACCCCTCTGGATATCGCTTGCCAATTTGGATTGTTATTGTCTCTGATCCAATTGGGGGCCCCATTAGAACCATCAGGCACCGAGTTATTTGTTTCCATGTAAACCCATGCGGCAAACGCATCGGCCCAATATTCCGGCCCTTGACCTGTATAACCTCTAAGGATGTGCGGATACTCTCTTGCACAGTAATCTCTAAAGCAAAAGTTGTCCCATTCATATTGCAGGTTGGCGGCAGAAACAAACCCTTCAGCAAAGTTGTAGTATTCATCTTGTGTAACCCGCCCGTTCCGGAAGCTAATGTGGTGCGCCATTTCATGCCAAATGGTTAATTCAGTGACATTGCCAAGACCAACGTGGTTGTACGGGAATGCGATTGAACCCCTTCCGCGCTGCCGGGTAAATGAAATGTTCCCTAAGATGGTTTGCCCATCATAGCCTGCGTTAGATAATGCCTGAATCGCTGATCCAATAGAATCTCTTAGAGTCATTAACTCATTAAGGGTCCAGTATGCTGATCCAAAGCTTGCTAAGCATGGCTCTGGACCCCAGCAGCCTTCAAATACTCGCGGGGCGACCC
>JBCCSO010000335.1:0-5623 GCA_039199965.1 Chloroflexota bacterium
ACTTCAACTTCAACGACCTGAGGCTGACACGCTGTCATCAGAATCATCAGCAAAAAAAGCGATAAAGAGATAAACAGGATCCCCTTTTTTTCCCAAGCAGAATTCTTTTCCATCCTTAATTTCCTCGTGGTTTTCACTTACTGCTCTACCTGATTAAGTTCATCTTCAATTAGGTTGATGATCAGATTTTCTAACCCTTCAATTTGAATATTCTGAGGCTGATTACCGTTAGGATCTAGCGGGGTTAGATTGGGCACAAATCCCTCTTGCAAGGCAAAGAAAATATGTTTGCCACCGGTATACTGAGCAATCTGCCGCAGAATATATTCACCCTGATTGTTTAAACCAGTGGCACCTATTGTGTGAACTTTAATTCCTTTTTCGGCTGCAGCTTGGATTGAGTTAGTATACGATCCATCCAAGCTGGGATAGTGAGGCGGCGCATCAGCCAGCAGGAGTATCATTTTTGACTCAGCGGCCGCTGACCACGACAGCTCATCAACAGCAAAAAACAGCCCTTCAGCAAGCATTTCACTTTCATTACCCCCTCCACTAGGGTTTATTCTCTGTAGCTGATCAAAATATCCGATATCGATCAATGAAAAATCTATGGTTTGAAGCATAGGTGCTTCACTAACCCCATCAAACTCTTGATCACGATACTCTACAAAAGCGACGCGGAAGTCTGCGCTGGTGTCTAAAGCGTTTAATCGACTACCAACAGAATTTAGGGCGGCAAGCAGAGCATCGATGTCGTCAGCCATACTACCCGACACATCAATCACAAGGGCGATGTCAAGCACGGCCGTTTCTGGCTGAGTGGGGGAACTCATATTCAATTCAAATTCCCATATCGCTGAGTTGCCCAGGATCAGCTGAAACGATGTATCAGTGTTGAGAATGCGAATTTCAAGCTGACTGGCCTGATCTGATAGCAGGTCAAGTGCGTTGGGAAAAACAGTAAATGTTCCGTCGCTGTGGGTAACGGTCCGGCCGACTATTTGATCCTCAGCAACAAACTCAACTGGCACCCCTGCTAACGGTTGGCCCATTTCATCAAGTAGCGTTACCGTGTGTCGCTCCAAAATATTTAAAAATTCAACTCTGGGTCCTGTGTAGCTTTCCAAGTAGAGCATGTAGTTGGTCCAGTCTGCGTTGTCATCCACTATTTCAGCCGAAAGCACGACCTCCGAAAGCTCATCAACAATGCGTACCCCATCAACCTCAGCCAACGCTGCTTCCACCGATGCACGGGTTGGCTGCGCCTTTGATCCTTCGTTTGGGTCAAACGGAGAACCCCCTTCCGATTCGCTTGCTTCAGCTCCAATCGTCTCGTCTAATTCTTTTTCTGGCTCGATGTCGATTTCTTCTTCGGCCATCTCTTCATCGGCTTCAAAGACCTCTTCAACTTCTTCAACCATCTCCTCTGCGGCCTCTTCGGCCGTATCTTGGGTAGGAGCCTCACCTCCCCCACAAGCAGAAAAAATCAGCAACACAAGGCTGATGAGCAAAAAGACAACAATAGACGGGGACAACTTTGATTTCTTGATCATAACAATCGAGAAACCTGACAGGTTTCGAAAACCTGTCAGGTTTGAACCTCAGGTAGCTTATTCGTACAACTCGGCCGCTTGCGCTACCATGCTGGCAAATTCTTGAACATCTGCATCATCTGGCAAATATTCTGCAATTCGTCGCGCATCAATCACGATATCTGCCAGTGCCGCATCATGAGCCCAAAAACTGCGGCCCAAAATTTCAGCATATTCCACCACAACGGCATCTAGCTGGAAGGTTGTAGATGCATCGGTGAAGCTTTCATGGGCATCGCCAAATGACATCGATTTTTCAAGTTCTGTAACCTCACCATCGTCCATGTTAGCGTAGCGCATGCGGGCGGTCACAGCCACTTCATTGGCTGGGGCATCTCCAGCAAAGCGCACTTCATAGAGGGCGGTTACAGCGTGACCAGCACCAATTTCACCAGCATCCACCGCGTCATTGCGGAAATCATTATCAGCCACGTCACGGTTTTCATACCCGATCAGGCGATACCGCTCAACCACGGCCGCGTTAAACTCAATCTGGATTTTAGCATCTTTAGCAATGGTAAAAATGGTAGCGGTCAGTTGATCATTAAATACCCGCTCGGCTTCATCAAGATCATCGATGTAGGCATAAGTGCCATCACCTTGGTTAGCAAGCTGTTCCATACCGTGATCGTTGTAATTACCCATGCCAAAACCGAAGGTGCTGAGCTGAATACCCTCCTCTGCGTTGCGCAGGATCTCTTCGGCCGCGGTTGCACCGATGTTACCCACCCCGTCAGAAGCCAAAATGATGCGGTTTATCTCGCCTTCACGTGCATACTCACCTGCTAAACGATATGCCATTGCGATGCCCCCATCCATATTGGTACCTCCGGCAGTTTGCAAACGATCAATGGCGGCGAGTATATCCATCTCATTGCCGGCATCTGTAGGAACAAGAACAGTTTGCGCCGTATCGCCATAGGTGACGATACCGATGCGGTCAGTGTCACGCAGATTGTAGGTAAGCATACGCAGAGATTCTTTGACCAGCCCCATCCGATTGCCGCTGCTCATGGAACCTGACACATCAACCAGGAAGATGAACAATCCGTCGGGGCGCTCATTAGCCGGAACATCATACCCTTGGATACCTACACGCAATAGGTGATACTCTTCACTTTCACCGTACGGAGCGGGAGCAGCTTCCAAATGAATGCCAAACGCTGCATCCTGTGGATATGGATACTGGTGGTTGAAATAGTTTATGTACTCCTCAACTCGTACGCTTTCAGATGGAGGCAGCAATCCATCGTTTAAGTAGCGCCGCATGACAGTGTATGAGCCGGTATCCACGTCAATAGCAAACGTTGACAGATTGTCATCACGGGTGTCAATAAACGGATTGGTCCCCACATCTTCAAACATCATGTCTTCAGGTAATTCTTCCTCTGAGATGATCTGGGCAACTTGCGTCGCTTGAGGTTCAGATACAACTTCTTCATAGTATTCAGATTCTTCTTCGATCTCTTCCATGACCTCAACTTCTTGTACCAGCTCAACCTCTCTCTCAACTTCAACCGGCTCAATCACAACAATTTCTTCCGATTCATACTGTGCATCGGCCGCCATATCTGTTGACTCATCTCTCGTCGTTACAACCTCAACAATTTGTGGTTGGCACGCTGCCAAGATAAGCATGAACAAAGCAAAGGTTCCCATCAGTCCAAAATTTTTAATTCTCGTAAACATTCCATATCTCCAAACATAGTTATTTTTGTTCTCATTTTTTGCGAAAGCATTCGAGATATTTGGGCCCAAAATAATCAAGTGTCACGTCTAAGAAGGAACCTAGGATTACATTTATTTAAATAGCGTCGTGACCTTTCGTGTTTCATGATCGTCCATGACTAACCATGTTTTATCATCTGAAACACGTCTCTTGGCTTTCGCTTACTGAGTGCGTTGGGTATAGAACGTCGGCCGGTTAGAAAAAGTTCCCGCCAAATTTTTCTAACCTTTCTCTCGTGAAAGTCCCGGCCGTTTTGAGGTAGAATATTTGAACGTATGACGACAGTTCAACAACAACAATCGGCCGGATGGTTGACCAACCAGCTAACTTGGCTACGCGATTTGCCTAAAGCCCGTATCGGTTATCAAACAATTCTTTGGGGAGTAGCGGTCGTTACAATCATGCTCGATCAGGCTACCAAATGGTGGATTGAAACCAACATGGCACTGTATGATGTGATCTACCCGGTTGCATTCATGAGCGACATCTTCAATTTTTTCCACGTCAAAAACCCGGGAGCCGCTTTTGGTATGGGGCAGGCTTACGGTTGGTTTTTCACAACGGTAGCATTCCTCGTGACCGGTGGTATTTTGTTTTACAACACGGTCATCCTAAAGCAGTACACTACATTCCGCATTTCACTGGGATTGATTTTAGGCGGTGCATTAGGCAATGTGATCGATCGCTTGCGCATTGGGGAAGTAACCGATTTCATTAATTTTGATTTCCGACCGTGGGTCAGTGAAGCGGTAGCAGAAACGATCCCGCTGGTAAACTTTGCCGTTTTCAACTTGGCAGACCTCTGGATTTTTAGCGGGGTTTGCATCATGTTTTGGCTCATGTGGAAAGACACCCTGCCGGAAGATCCATGGACAGAGGCTGAAGAAATTCCGCAATTCGCCCCGGCCGAAGATGCTCCCATCCCGGACAGCTTAGTAGATGCCACCCCGGCTGCAGCCTTGGTTCATGAACCGCCCCAAACACACTTTCAGTGGCGCGGCGGGCCATCATCTGAAACCAATTGGCGACAGCTTGAAAGCGATGAACCTGAGACTGAGACCAACGCCCGTTTTGGGCTGCGAACTGTTATCTTTTTCGGCATCGCAATTTTACTAATTACCTTTGTTGTGGTGCGCAGAAGACGCAAAAAGTAAATGACGATTAGTGTACGGTAGCTTGTAAACAACCGTACGAGATTTACCCATCACCCACTAACCAACTCAAATTTTATGGAAGGGAAAATATTACACTTCAACATACCGCCTGATCAGTCGGGCGAGCGCTTGGATCGCATTTTACGTGACTTATACCCGGAATTCTCACGTGCTGCATGGCAGCGTTTGATTCGAGAAGGGCACGTCACCAAACAAGGTGCAGTTGTGAGGGCCAACTACAAAGCGGCCGGTGATGAAGAAATCCGAGCGATTATTCCCCCACCTGAGCCAACAGAAATCATTCCAGAGGACATTCCGCTTGACATCATTTATGAAGATGAGGATCTAATTGCGGTCAACAAACCGGCTCACTTGGTCATGCATCCGGCCGTTGGTCATCCTACAGGAACACTTGCCAATGCGGTTGTCTACCATTGGCCCGATGTCCTTTCGGTGGGTGGCGAGCGTCGGCCGGGAATGGTTCATAGGCTGGACAAAGAGACGTCAGGCGTGGTGTTGGTTGCCAAAAATGATCGCGCACTCAACTACATGATTGCGCAATTCAAAGCCCGTACGACCCAAAAGGTATATTGGGCACTAGTCGAAGGGCACATCAAACCGGAGCGAGCTCTGATCGATGCGCCGCTGGGTCGTGACCCGATTGAGCGTAAACGGATGGCCGTCATTGAACCCGGCCGCTCTGTGACCTCACAGCCATCTCAAACCCGCTATGAGCTGACAGAGAAATATGATGAGCACTCGCTTGTTACCTGCTATCCGGTGACCGGTCGAACCCATCAGATTCGGGTTCATTTGGCGTATATCGGTTTTCCGATTGTGGGTGATCACATTTACGGCCGGAAAAAGAAAACGATTCCCATCAAACGACACTTTCTACATGCCAAGCAGCTTACGTTCAGGCGGCCGTCAGATGACAAAGAGATGACGCTTGAAGCCCCACTTGCGCCAGAGCTGGCGGAAGTTCTAGACACATTGCGCAAAGAACAAACGGTTGCTTGAGGCAATATGAAAAAGTCAGATGCTCAATAAAAGCCCTCAAATCGCTTCACGGCCAACCTCGTGCGAACAAATCTGGCTGTATACTTTTCAGGGTTGGCCTTAATGGATTTGATCGGCCGATTGTCAGA
>JBCCSO010000336.1:0-5609 GCA_039199965.1 Chloroflexota bacterium
CAAACATTGTGGGGCTGCCCATGGCATTCCTGCTCAACAACGCTAACGCAACAGTCAGCATTGTGCACAGCCGCACAAAAGACATGCTTGATCATCTCAAACGGGCAGATGTAATTGTAGCGGCCGTCGGAATCACAGAAATGGTCAAAGGAGATATGATTAAGCCCGGTGCGGTAATCATTGACGTGGGCATCAATCGGAAGGATGACGCTAGCAAGAAACGGGGCTATCGCTTGGTTGGTGATGTTGATTATGATGACTGTCTCCCTGTGGCGGGTGCCATCACCCCAGTTCCGGGTGGTGTGGGCCCCATGACCATCGCGATGTTGATGATGAACACACTGCACGCGGCCGAACGCAAATTTTGATCATCAAAATAATTTGCACAAGGATTTACGCAGTAGGTATCGATCAGGCTCGTAGTAACTGCTTTTAGGCAACTTTATTCAGAAAACCCGCTAAAAACGGGTACCATAAGCCAAGCTGCATAAATCTTTTAGCAAAAACAGGGATGGATTGACTTTTACCAATCCATCCCTGTTTTGTTCGAGTCTAAAAGCTAGCTTTCCGGGGTCGCCAGCACCCGCCCTTTTGGTATTTCTTGCTCATACGGCACAGGGGTAGGAGGAGTGTCTTCCATAAAGACAACGTTCTCAAAGCCTAACTCAATCAAGAAACCCAGCATGAATTCTTGCGCATTTTGTTCCGCAACATCCATAATCTTGACTTCATCAACCGCGTACTCAAGAATAGCTGCCTCACCAATTTGCCGAACCTGCGTTTCTAATTCGGGATCGGCCCCTGTGAAAAGCCCAACATCCCGGTCAACTACATAGCTTTTATCGTTATCAAGCGTTGCCACCAAAATTTCTGCGTCAGGCAGGTGGACCATCACCGTGGTTGGACTCACCACTTGGATATCGCCCGGCTCCATTTTTTCTAGGTCAATTCCAGCAATCACTTCGCCGGCCGCAACAAAAACGATACTTTCGCCAAATAAGCCCAGCAGCATATCTGTGTCCCGCTGAGACGTAACAATTTTTTCAGCTTCAACCGATGCCGTTTCCAAACGAGCCAGTTGATTGACCCGAGTCAAAATTGTTAGAGGATCGGGCAAGATCTCCGGTGTAGCAGACAGCAATAAGCTACGCACTGGATTTAAAAGCGGGCTGTTGTCAATTGCTTCATTGGTCGTTTGAAACAGTTGATAAGCCATCCATCCTAACCCCAATAAAAATACAGTTAGCACAATCAGAAAAACCGATAGAGCAGTGCGCAGGCCGGAACCACGGCGACGCGGTTCATTGTTCAAATCATTGTCGTATTTTTCTCTACTCATAAATTCACGTTAAAGTTTACACTCATGTGCTTGCAGCAAGATTGACACTGGCTTAACATTTCAACAAGACGACAAGTTCAGCATACGGTCAACCGAAAAAACAATTGTCGAGTAAGTTTGTCTGCCGATTGACTGTGAGGCGATTTTAATCCACTTTCTTAAGAATGCATTTTCGTTTCTAGATCGCCTAATAAGTTCATACAGCTTGTATCCCTTACGATATTTCCACATGCACGTTGCAACCTGTCAAATTGAATTGGGCCTTGATGGAGTCAGATCACTCAAAGAAAAAAGACGTATTCTAAAATCAATCATCAGCCGTTTGAAAAATGAATTTAACATTGCCGTTGCAGAAATTGATCGGAACGATCTGTGGCAAAGTGCCGTTATAGGAATTGCAGCCGTCGGCAACGATGCTGGTGTGCTGCACGCCGTCATGGAAAATGTAGTGGCTTGGATCGAACGAACGGGGGATGTTTATGTTGCCAACTATGGCATAGAATTCCGATAATGACTGAGGAAAAATCACAATCCAATCATTTGCAGATGAAGCAGTTCATTCATCTTTAGTCCTAATTATGTTTCACTGCCAAGGGTATCGCCCCTGATACCTAGGCGCAATGGTTTTGTATCACATGAAGCGCATAAATTTTAAGATTTTGCTCGTTTTTTTGGCCGCCTTTCTCTTTTTTCCAACGCAGATTGGTCATGCACAGCTTGAGAGAGAGGGTTTATCGATGGAGATCCGGGCAGGCTTTGATGGTATCGTTCAAGAGGCGAGCTGGTTTCCAGTCGTCATTACGTTAGAGAACAACGGTGCCCCCATAGAAGGACAAGTAGAAGCCACATTTGGTGGGGCTCAAACCGTCTGGAAAACAGATGTTAGCCTACCGACACAGTCGCGTAAACAGATTAATATGACTGTGTATGCACAGGATGTATTCCGCTCTTTCGAAGTTTCTCTTTATACAGATGACGGAGAGCGTATTCTTCATGAAAACAGTATCAATCTACAGGCTGTGGCGGCCCATGAAGGGCTGATCTATGGTGTTGTAACGTCAGAGCAAGATGCTCTTGAGGTATTGACAAAAGTAGCGGCAGGCCGACCCGAAGCTAGAGTCGCATACGTAGATATCGATGAAATTCCCACAGACCCGGTCGCCTTACAAGCACTAGACATGCTGGTCTTTAATGATGTGGATACGAACGGACTAAGTCTTGACCAGAGGGCTGCAATTAATGCATGGATCGCTCAAGGTGGTCAGTTGGTTATCACAGGGGGTGCCAGTTGGCAGAGGACAACGGCAGCATTTGCAGACATTCTGCCCGTTGAAGTCACTGGAACCGAATCGGTTGATCAACTTGCAGCATTTGGTAGCGCCATAGGCGAGCCATTCCGCGATCCCGGCCCCTACGTTGTGACTCGCTCCAGCTTTATCAACGGTGAGCTTGTATGGCGCAACGAAAGCCTGCCTATTTTAGCCCGTCGTCCGCTGCAAGATGGCAATGTCTGGTTCTTAGCCCTCGACCCTCAATTTGCACCACTCAATGACTGGGATGGGAGCGAAATCTTATGGAATTCAGTAGCAGAATTTATTCCTTTACCCATGTTCTGGGAGCGAGGCTTCCAAGATTTAAGCTCCTTATCGTCTGCAGTTTCGACGATTCCAGCCATTCAGCTTCCATCAGTGTGGCTTGTTCTAGGCTTTATGGTGTCCTATATACTGATAGTGGGACCGATCAACTATTGGCTGCTCACCCGGTATGAGCGTCGCGAGCTAGCCTGGCTAACCCTTCCCCTGACGATGATTGTTTTCAGCATTGCAGCCTTGGTAATTGGGCTACAGTTTCGGGGAAATCGGGTTGTCGTTAATCAGCTATCAATTGTGCAGGGGCGGGCAGATGCAGATAGTGTGCGGGTTGATACAGCCGTAGGGGTCTTCTCACCGCGCCGCGATCGATACACCCTGTCCCTCCCATCAGATTCACGCATCCGGTACACTGACCGATTTGGATTTGGTGGTAGCGCCTCTCGGCAACCCATTGAGTTGGGAGCAAGTAACGAAATCACTGATTTGCTGATCGATGTAGGAGATGTGTCTCAATTTGTGTCTAGCCAATACAGAGATGCCTCTCCGATCACGGCCAAGGCTACTCTGTCGGCCGAGGTATCAAATCAAATCGATCTGGTTGTCACGAACAACACCTCTGAACCGATTGAAAATATTCTCCTTTTGGTTGGCATAAAAAACGTAGCACTGTTCAACATTGAGCCGGGTGAAACAATCGAAACGACAGTATTTTTACCCACAACATTTGCTGAAGAGTTTGAAGCAACGGCCGAAGGCGCTCCAGAAGCGGTGCAAGCGTACGCGGGTGCCACTGATGGCTATACGGAATCACCCATCGAAAATGGGTATTCAACCCTCATTGAAGGGAGTGAACCGGGGTTAGGGTACAACTACTACAGCGAGCCAGAGCTGCGCCAGCGATACAATTTTCTCTCTAGTCTGTATCAAACCTACAACAGCCAGCCGGTGTTTGTTCCAACTGGGCAAATTATTTTGATCGGATGGAGCGAGATTCCGCAGGTTGATATTTCAGTTGATACCGGCCGATCTGATCAAGTTGCCTCAACCCTTTACTTTTTAGAAATTCCACTAACAAAATAAACTGCGTTTCACCCAGCAGATTAGCTATGACTCCAATTATTGAAATCAACGGATTAAGCAAAAAATACGGCGACTTTACCGCCTTAGATCAGCTAAATTTAGAAATTGACGAAGGTGCGGTCTTCGGTTTTATTGGCCCAAACGGTGCGGGGAAAACCACCACCATGCGGATTTTGACTACGCTGCTCAAACCAACAGAGGGCACGGCCAAGATCGGTGGATATTCGGTGTCCAAAAATCCGAATGAAGTTCGTCGTCTGATCGGCTACATGCCCGACTTTTTTGGTGTATATGACGATATGAAAGTATGGGAGTACCTTGACTTCTTTGCTGCCTGTTACGACATTCCGGAAACCATCAGAAAAGGGATGATTGGTGACCTGCTTGATTTAGTTGATTTAGGACATAAGCACGATGAGATGGTTGAAAGCCTGAGCCGCGGCATGAAGCAACGGCTGTGCTTAGCAAGAACGCTGGCTCACGATCCAAAGGTGCTAATTCTGGATGAACCGGCCAGTGGCTTAGACCCACGCGCCCGCATTGAGATGCGCGAATTGCTGCGCGAGCTGCAAAATATGGGAAAAACCATCTTTTTCTCCTCCCATATTTTGGCAGAAGTGGCTGATATTTGTACAGACATTGGCATTATGGAAGCGGGCAAAATGGTAGCCTATGGTGACATCGAACAGATGCGCCAGCAGCTACAGGTAACTCGCTTGATTCAGGTGCGTCTGATTGGTGACACAACTCCGCTAAAAGATTTTTTGATGGCACAAGAACAAGTTGACAAAATCACAGACGGCCGAGAAGTGGAACTCACGCCTGATATCGTGCGCTTTGACTTTGCGGGTGATGATGATGAACTCAGCAGCTTGCTCAAGAATCTAGTCAACCATGATTTCCACGTTATTTCATTTAGCGAAGAAATGGGCGATCTTGAAGATGTCTTCATGCAAGCCACACAAGGGGTTGTGAACTAATCATCATTATGTGGGCCTTTATCAGAAGTATCCAAAGCCATCCCATTTACCAGCGAGAGCAGGGCAGATGGGGGGAACCCAACCCTTACTACGCTACGCTGATGCGCTATTTACCGCTGGTCATTATTGTGGTCTTGGCACTTGGAGTATTTTGCGGCTATGGTCAATTTTTTTCAACGCTATTTGGTGTGGGGGAAGCGGCCGGGGTCATTATTCTGCTGGTTTGCATCCCCAACATTCTAATTCAAATTTTAACGTGGGTGGGCATCATTATCGCTCCGGCCTTAACAGCCCCGGCTGTGGTTGAGGAGGTAAACCGAGGCAGTTGGGAGATATTAAGGCTCACCCCGCTTCCCACGCTCCACATCATCTGGGCCAAGCTGCTAGGCGGCATGTCTAGACTCCGTATTTGGTGGGCGCTCATTATTCCGAGCGTCAATTCCGGAATAGGAACCGGTATCGGCACATCGGCCCTGATGTATGAAACCACGGGCCGCATAGCGGTAGGATGGGGATTACTGACCATGATTGCGGCCGTGCTGCGGCCGCTACTGGAAATCGGTTTTGCAGGTTTGGCGGGCTTGACCATTTCCTTATGGACAGCATCCGCCCGCGCCG
>JBCCSO010000337.1:0-5600 GCA_039199965.1 Chloroflexota bacterium
CTTGTGCCTGCACGGGCAGCCATCTTGGAGCTATTTGTACAGAAAAATGATCCCGCTGCTCACGGCTGGTGGCCATCGCGTCATCGCCCCAGACATGATCGGTTTTGGCAAATCTGACAAACCAATTGAGCGTGAGTCTTACACCTACAGCAACCATGCGGCTTGGGTGAAAGCCCTCATCGATAAACTTAACCTCAAAAACGTCACGCTCATGTGTCAAGATTGGGGTGCCCTAATTGGTCTGCGATTGGTGGGCCTGTACCCAGACATCTTTGCGCGGATTGTATCTGCCAACGGTCCGCTCCCCAATTCACACATGTTCAAACCTGAAGTAGTGCAAATGATGGGGCAATTTTATGCGCAGGTGCCCACACCCAGCAAAGAAGATTTCTTAAGTGCAATGAAAAACTATGCCCCCACCGCTTTCCCTGTATGGATCAAGTACTGCTACGAGTCCCCAGATTTTTCACCCAGAGACGTCATGGAGCTATCCCTTCATAACCCCCAAGAAGCGGAGCTAGATGCTTACATGGCCCCGTACCCCAGCGAAGAGTACATGATGGGCAGCCGCATGTTTCCTATGCTGGTCCCCATGCTGCCAGAATCGGCCGATGAGTTGGCCATTAATGATCAAGCATGGGAAGGGTTGATGGCCTTTGAAAAGCCTTTCATCACGGCTTTTGCGACCCACGACCCGATCACGGCCGGAGGCGAGAAACCTCTGCAAAAATATATACCGGGCGCAAAAGGTCAGAAGCACACCAAACTCAAAGGAGGGCACTTTATTCAAGACGATAATCCAGAAGATTTGTGCGCCGTCATCTTGCAATTCATGATTGACAACCCTCTCTAATTTAGATGAACGGCGTCTTGCCCTTTGTAGCAGAAAATCCGCTTTGATCTGGAAAATTGGCCTTGAATCCCCTTTATCATAAAATTACGGAAGTCTACTTTCTTATTTTTTAAGCCAATAGGAGATAGAACATGTCAGACGGTGAGTTTAGTCAAGAAGAAGAAAAGAAGTCCTTTTGGAGAACACCAATCGGAATTATTCTGATCATAGTTATTGTGATCTTACTCTGCTGCTGCATTTCAACAATCATCGCATTTGCATCAGGTGCAGCTATTTTCGAGGAACTTCTAAACGACCCAGAGATTCAAAGTATCTTTGAAGAAGTTCAAGCGACGATAGAGGCGGATCAATAATTGATCGTTGATTAAATGATGAGATGGTCTATCTAACTAGGGCTCATCTCATCATTCTTTCAACTCGATTATCTATTTGACAGCCTGCATTTCAACCAAAGCCATAACCTGAGACACAACCCATTCCCTCTGTTTTTCGTTCGGGGGGCCATACTGATGCATTTCTGAAAACCAGAGGCCATCAACCGTTAGGCGTAAAAACATCGCCCAATTCGGATCGAGCCCACAGTTCTCAACCTGCTGCTGCCAGCTCACGTATTTTTGGCGCATCAGCGCATGTGCACTGGCATACTTCTCTTCGGCCGCAAATAAGCTTGCATACAAACTAGCTGTACCCGGATCAGAAATTTGCTCAACAGATGCCCTTGCATAAGCCTTGAGCCAAGCCCCGGGTGCATCTCCCTCGTCTTCACATAGCTGAACCAACCGCTCTTCAAAAATAGCGTTATGGTATTCAAAGATGGCATCGATCAGTGCAACCTTGTTTGGAAAATGATAAAGGAGCCCTCCTTTGCTTAACCCAGACTCTTTTGCAACTTGGTCCAATGTCAAGCTAGAAAGACCCTCATCGATCAAAATTTTGCTTGCCGCCTGAAAAATAAGCTCGCGCGTATCTGCCGCTTTCCGTTTTTGATTCATCAATTCCTATTGTCCTCAAAAGCGGTCAAGAATACAATTTGCTATACCGTCCAGTTGGTACAGTAAAATCATTGAATCTCGAGGCTTCCCATGAAAAAAATTGACACCCTTATCGTTGGCGGCGGATCGGCAGGCTGCGTTCTCGCCAACCGACTCAGCGCCGATCCATCACACAACGTGCTTGTACTTGAAGCAGGCCGCAAGGATCACCTGTGGGACATTCTGATCCACATGCCGGCCGCCCTCACAATGCCGATTGGGAACAAACTGTACGACTGGTGCTACTATTCAGAGCCTGAGCCACACATGCACAACCGACGCATTTTTCAAGGGCGAGGTAAAATCTTAGGGGGTTCCAGCAGCATCAACGGAATGATTTTCCAACGCGGCAACGCGATGGATTATGAGCGCTGGGCTGCATTTGAGGGAATGGATAACTGGGCTTACCGCCACTGTTTGCCCTACTTCAAACGAATGGAGAACTCAATAGGGGCAGAAGACGATGATCAATATCGCGGCAAATCTGGCCCGCTTGTGATGGAGCGAGGCCCGGCCAAAAACCCTCTGTTTGACGCCTTTTTCAAAGCGGTTCAGCAAGCGGGACACGAGCTAACGACTGATGTCAACGGATACAAACAAGAGGGGTTTGCGATGTTTGACAAGAATATACGGAACGGCCGCCGCATGAGCTCAGCCCGCACATACCTACATCCGGTTCTAGATCAGCGGCCGAATCTTTCTATTAAAACATCAGCATTTGTCACCAAAATTTTATTCGATGGCAAGCGGGCCATCGGTGTAGAGCTGCGAGAAGGGCTTTTGCGCTAAGGGGCAACCCAAACCATGTACGCAAACGAAATTGTTCTGTGCGGCGGGGCATTCAACTCACCTCACTTGCTTCAGCTTTCAGGGGTTGGCAATGCGGCTGACTTAGAGTCTGTGGGGTTGAATGTGGTCCATGATTTGCCCGGCGTCGGTGAAAATTTACAAGATCACCTCGAGGTATACGTACAGCACGCGTGCAAGCAGCCGGTATCCGTCTATCCATCAACCGTTTGGTACAACAAGCCGTGGGTCGGGCTGCAGTGGATCTTTGGCAAGACCGGCCCGGCCGCTACTAACCATTTCGAAGCGGGCGGCTTTATTCGTTCAAACAACGAAGTGGCTTGGCCCAATTTAATGTTTCACTTTCTACCGGTTGCTATTCGGTACGACGGCACCTCCCCCAACGGCGGTCACGGGTATCAGGTCCATGTTGGCCCGATGTTCTCTGACGTTCGCGGCAATTTAAAGCTAAAATCGGCCGATCCAAGCATCTACCCATCGATCCGATTTAATTATTTGTCCACTGAGAACGACCGCAGAGAGTGGGTCGAAGCGATCCAAAAAGCGCGCGAAATTCTGCAGCAGCCCGCATTTGATCAGTTTTCCGATGGGGAGCTCTCGCCGGGACCGAACGTGCAAACACCGGAAGAAATTCTGGACTGGGTCGGACATGAGGGGGAAACGGCTTATCATCCATCCTGCACCTGCAAAATGGGGGTAGACGAAATGTCTGTCATTGACCCAGACACAATGCGGGTCCACGGCTTAGATGGCCTGCGCGTGGTTGATGCATCAGTATTCCCCACGATTCCAAATGGAAATTTGTATGCCCCCACAATGATGGTGGCCGAAAAGGCGGCCGATTTGATTTTAGGCAACACCCCGCTCTCGGCCGAAAAACTACCGTTTTATCGCCACCAAGCAGAAGCTGTAAAAGTAGACTAACTCAAACTTCAATCTCTAAAATCGGATCAGTTTTAACCTCGCCAGATTCAAGCGGTAGCGTAATCGTAAATACCGCCCCAGCGCCATCTGGAGAAACGGCCGTGACGCTTCCTCCGTGTAGTTGAACAATTTGCTGGACGATGGCTAAGCCCAGCCCTGAGCCGCCGCTGTTTCGGTTTCGTGAGCGATCACCCCGCCAAAAGCGCTCAAACAGGCTTTCAAGCTCTTCTGGCTGAATGCCTGAACCGGTGTCTACAATTGAAACTTGCGCTTTGGTCTTATCCTGAACCGCCATCACTCTAACCCGGCCGCCCTGTGGGGTGTAGTGGAGCGCATTTTCGAGCAGGTTTCGTATGGCCTGCTGGAGCTTATCTGCATCTGCATAAATATTGAGCGGCACCGACGTTTCATCTAGCACCAGCTCGATATCTCTTGACTCAGCCAGCGCCGTATAGCGGGTCACAATGTTGCCCAACAGCTGCCGAATATCAACCTGCTGTTTGATGATCGGCAATTCGCCTGCATCAGCCAAAGACAAGAGACGCAGGTCTTCAATCATGCGGGACAAGCGGCCGACTTCGTCATGCAGCTCGCCTAACTCACTGTTTGTTGGTTCAATGATCCCATCCAGCATCGCTTCCAGGTTTGATTTCATGACGGTTAATGGGGTACGCAGCTCGTGAGCCACATCGGCCACCATTTTTTTCTGGACCTGATCCTGCTTTTCAATCTCTTCCGCCATTTCGTTGAAAGCGGTGGCCACACGCCCAAGCTCGTCTTTTGAACGGACTGGAATACGCACGGAATGATCCCCTTTCGAGATGGCGTTAGACGCTTGCCGAATTTGGCGCAGCGGCCGGGATATTTGCCAAAAGACGGCCGTTCCAAAAATCAAAGCGACCACCGTTACGATGATAAAGGCACTGCGCATTTCATCTCGAACAGAGTCAAAGAAATAGTTTCCACCAATGTAGTAGTCAAAATCCGCGCCGTCCAGCACAATCGACGTGTTTCGATCCAGCTCAATAATCGTTTCACCTGAACTGTTTTCCAAATCAAGATTTAGATCAATATCAACCGTATTGGGATCAGGCGGCGGAGGTGGATCAACCAGCTCTGGGATCTGATCTTCGATCAACTGGAGCAGCTCAGATTGGTTGAGGGTAAATTCCGCAATTTCTCGGTGGGCGATTGTGTCTAGCAGATTTAGTACAACCAGAAGTAGAATGATCAGCATAACCGCATAGACCCCAACCATTCTAAACCACAGGCTGCGCAAAACGTTTGCTACACCTTTGAATAAAAGGCTGAAAAACGCCCTAATCTTTAATTTGTCGAATAACAATCGATTGAACTTGTGCAGTTTGGGGAAGCGTCGGGGCCGGGATTGTCGTCTGAGCCTTCGCATCTTTGTGCGTTGCTGAATACGCTCTACGATCCCCGGCCGTCTTGAAACAGACACCCGTAGGGTCGATGATGATTCGTCTGGTTTGCTTCTTCTCAATCTGCGCAACATTTATAACTCCACATCGTCTAAGCGATACCCTACACCATAAACGGTATCGATTACAGGGACGTCACCAATTGCAGACTTGATTTTGCGCCTTAAATTCTTGATGTGCTGATCAATCGAGCGCTCAAATCCTTCAAAAGCAATACCTTGTGTAGCATCCAGCAGTTGAAGCCTGCTGAGCACACGCCCTCTGTGCTCAACCAGCGCCACCAAAATTTCAAACTCTGTCTGAGTTAAGCTCAGAATTTGATCAGCCAACCAAACTCGATATCCGGCTAGATCAACCAAAAGGGCCCCAGCCCGCAGCGTGTCTGTCTGCCCAGATGAGCTTTGCGCACGGCGCAGAACCGCTCTGACTCTGGCTACAACCTCACGCGGTGAAAACGGTTTGGTGATTTAGTCGTCTGCGCCCAACTCTAGGCCGATCAGCCGATCCATCTCTTCTGTGCGGGCGGTCAGCATGATAATGGGC
>JBCCSO010000338.1:0-5574 GCA_039199965.1 Chloroflexota bacterium
GCGCTTAGGCATGAAGATTTTCCAATGACGGCCGGTACGCAAAGGCGTGACTGGATTCATGTAAATGATGTGGTTGCGGGGTTTAAAGCATTGGCAGCTGACACAAAACTCAAGCCAGGAGAGACAGTGGAACTTGGAACGGGTGAAGTTCACAGTGTAGCAACCATGGTTGAAACCATCTATCAGATTACGAAAAGTGAAGGAAAGCCGCTTATTGGAGCCTTACCTAGTCGGCCCGGAGAGGCGGCCGAACAAATCGCAGATGTTGATCGCAGCTTCGCCCTCACAGGCTGGTACCCTACCTTTTCATTAAGAGACGGCCTGCAACAAATGCAATCAGTCCTTGAAGCCATTTAAATTTCGGTTGATCAACGTACTTTCTTCCTATTAGATTCATAAAAATCTAGGCCTGTATCACAATCGGTTTGCTTAAAATTGATAGCCACTAGCGGTTTCTGGCTGCAACTTCCCAAATCTCACAAGCCAGAACCTCAACCTTATGTCCACAATCCCACTAGAAGAGCTTGCAAACTTTGTGTCAACCCACAAACTTCAGCCAAGCGAAGAAGCGATCACTGTTGTGAAAAATGCGCTTATAGACACACTAGGCTGCATTTTGGCTGGCAGCTATCAACCAGTTGCAATCAAAACCCAGCGTACTGTCTCCCTCTGGGGGGATGGACCTGCTCCTGCATACGGGACTCCGCTCAAGCTCGCGCCCCCATGGGCAGCATTAGCAAACGGTACGGCCGGTCATGCGCTTGACTATGATGATTGGGAAAGCCCTGGCAATTCTCACATCAGCACCGTCATTTTTCCAGCCTTGTTAGCTGCTGCTCACAGCATAAAAAAGCCGGTTTCCGGCCGCCAAATACTTGATGCTTACATCGCAGGTTTTGAAGTCAGTGCCAGAATCGGCGAGGCTGTTAACTTTGAGCACTACGCAAAAGGCTGGCACACGACAGCTACCATCGGCGCAATCGGGGCGGCAGCAGCTGTCTCTCGTCTGCATCGGTTAAATCCCAAGAAAACAAAACACGCTTTAGCTATTTCAGTTAGCCAAGCCATTGGCTATCAAGAACAATTTGGCTCTGATACAAAGCCACTGCATGCAGGATTTGCCGCCAAAGCAGGGGTTTTGTCTGTCAACTTGGCAAAAAATGGGATTACAGGGCAGCCAAACGTTCTGAACGGCCCACGGGGATTTTCAGCCCTGATGGGTACGGCCGGTCTGGCTCATTGGGAGCAAGTTATCTCAAAAATTGGCATTCCTTTGGCCATTGAAGAGTATGGCCTTGTAGTCAAACCTTACTCCTCTTGCGGGTACACCCATCGGGTAATGGATTGTGCCAGAGCTTTGAGTCAATCGGCCGATTTTGATCTAAAAGGCATTAAGAAAATCACAGTCAGCCTCCCCGATTTTCATGCGGCAATTTTGCCGTTTAAACAGCCCAGCAATCAGGCAGAAGCGATGTTTAGCCTGCCATTTTGTACCGCTATGGCACTGGTATACGGGCGAGTGACACCCAATGACCTCGCCGAAAAGAAATGGAAAGATCCCCAAATCAAGAAGATTATTCCCAAAGTAAATATTGATGTGAGGACTCCAAAAAATCTTGAAGTCAACTATGATCCGGCCGATCCCGATTGGGTTGAGATCGAGTACAAGAACAATGCAGTGTTGCGCAAAGAAGAGGTTTATCCATTGGGCTACCCCAGCAACCCGATGACGAGCGAACAGATCTTAGACAAGTTTTTAGATTGCAGTGGTCTAAGCACAGACACCAAACCGGTCCAGAACCTGCAAATGTGGGTGGATCAGCCAGATATCAAACAGGTATTACGCCATTTTTGATCGCCTACTGTGGCACTTGTTCATATATAATGATGATCAGAAGGTCGAAATGAAAGGTTCTTCGCGAGAGCCCCCCCGCACTTTTGAAAAGCAAGTTATTTAAATCACGGGGAGCCCATCTTGACGAGGCTTAACCATCTCCTTTGGAAAGTGGAGCTCAATCTCAGGAAACGGTAAAGAGACATTATTTTCTTTAAGTAAGTTCCAGATCTTCAACCTAATATCGCTTAAAATCACTTCACCCAGCATGGCATTTGGAATCCACACGTTAAGTCTGAAACTGGCAACGTTGTTGCCGTAATCAAGCAAGATCACTTCTGGCGCAGGTTTATCCAGCACTTGAGGATGCTGCTCCCCGGCAGATTTAATCAGCCCGCTGACCTCTACAGGATTAATAGCACAATCAGTTTGAACCGTGAACCCAACGCGGACGTGAGAGTTTGTGTAGGGCAGTGTTTTAATTGAAGAAATTAAAAAGGTTTGATTGGGAATTACAATCTCTTCGTTATTTTTTGTACGGACCGTCGTCGAACGGATGTTAAACCGATCAACAATGCTGAGTTGATTATCAACTTCAATTACATCACCAGGATGAAGTGAACGCTCAAATAATAAAATAACTCCCCCGATAAAGTTGCCCAATATTTCGCGCAGGGCAAAGCCGACGCCAACCGATAAACCGCCGGTTATGGCAGCCATTGTGGTTGTATCAAACTGGAACTGGGTAAATACATACCCGACACCTACTAAAATAAATAAGTACCGAAATAGGGTGAGGCTAGACTTGACATCACCAGGATTGTAGGATGTAAACGCGGTGATTAACCGATACAAGATATCCTGAATGATCCGGATCAAACCAAACCACAGGTAAAGCCCAACGGTTGCCAAGAACAGAGCACGGACTGTAATTGGACTGTTGAAAAGATTGGTCAGAATAATTTCCGCAACAACAAAAAGGTCTGCAAGATTGTGCAAGATAGCAAGCCCAAGGCCAACAAAAAACGCCGGCCGCAGATAACGCAGATCAACGGTGCGAGCAGTTTGTAAATCCAAAATCTGGCGCAGTAAAGCGGCCGCCAAACAGTAGACTAGAATCGCCCCCAACACCCATTCCATCTTTAAGAGCAATCCGGCTAAGGCCCCTTGACTTAATAACCAATTCCTGAACCATAGAAGTATTAGAAAGCCAAAAATTGGGAAAGTAATAGCTCTTGTAAAATCAAACAGAAAAGAAAAGAGCTGACGTATCGAACTCGAAATGACACCTTTTGCAGCCTCCTCTTCATCTACAACCTTTCTTAACCATGAGTGGATCCAAGGTCGGCCGTATAGAAATAAATTAATCCTCGGGACTAGAAATCTCAAAATTTCAGCCAAGGTCCACGCAAGCGACAGCCCAATTAAGATTGAGACCAACTGTACCTGAACAATTGACCGATTAAGATAAATATTTGCTTTACGAATCATATCAAACAGCAAGGCGGTATTGGCAACATTGACAACTTCGCTTGACCGTTCGATCGGGTGAATCTGTGCCGCAATAATTGGGTCTAAATCAGCATTGAGTTGGCTCTCGCTGACTGTTTTCATGAGGTTTGGCAACGCCTCTTGAGGGGAGATAATGCCTTCAAGCACTTGAATATAGGTTTCCGTACCAACAATCCGCAGTTGATCTATCTTTTTTGTAAACTCAAGAGGAAAAAATATTGATTGCTTCCCCTGCTCAATCAAAACGGCCGTAATGGGTGCCAATCGTTCATCAAAATTCACACCTTGATGGAGAGGGCTTTGACCATAATTACTAAGGGCGATACGGCGCTGCTGGGTAGGGTTAGTGAAAAAATTGATCAGCTCTGTTGCCAATTCAGCCTGAGCTTCCGAGGCATTGACGCTGACCGCCATCGTCTCAAGCTCAAGAAACGAACCTGCCCCAACTGAGCGACGTTGACCGGGCAAACGCATCACCCCCACATTCCCCTCACCAAGTGTTTCTTCTAGGTACGGTAGGTCAATTGAGTTGCCAATAAAATAATCAGCATTTCCCGTTGCAAATGCTTGATATAAGTCTTGATAAATATGATTGAGCAGGATGTTGGGCTCGCTTTGGGCGTTATCCAAAAAATGGAGCCAATGTTCAAAGGCTTTATCTTCTACAAGTGTCCCATCTTCAGCAATAAGCACCCCGCCAAACGCATGAATCCCCCAGTAGGCATGATAAAAATCTGTTGGGATAGCAACACGTGACCCATTTTCGGCCGCTGCCATTAGCTCATCTAAAGATTCTGCCGGCCGTGTAACTGTAGATTTGTTGAAAAACAGCACATTGGTATAAGCAGAAAAAGGAACAGCAACTTGAGCCCCGTCAATGTTTAAAGCCTCCATTGACTTAGGTAGCAAATTTTCAGTTCGAAGATCCATTTCTCCAAGGTCTCGCAATAGCTCTCGCTCAGCGAGTTCATAAAGCAGAAACGGCTCAATGCCAATGATTACATCAGGGTCAAGACCGGAGCTGGCGCGGTCTATAAAACGTTGTGCGAACTGATGACTGGGAACATACTCAGTTGTAATTTCGACACGGGGATGCGTCTCTTGAAAACGGCCAATGATCTCATCAATCAGTTGAGATTCAGGAGCGGGCCAATTATGCCAAATCAATAATGAATCATTTAATTCTTCAGTTGCATTACCAACCGTTATACAGGCGGTAAAAAGTAGGCAGATTAGAACAACGGCCAATCGATACTTCACGCTTAAACTCCAAAGTTGCTACAAAATGATTTTTCTATCCTAAAAAATTAAGCGGGAGAAATCTCGATTTAAAGGCTTTAAATCTTAAGCAATAGGTCCTGCCAATCCAACCATAGTGCTGGATAATGTTGGTGTTACGGGCCCCTTCATAAATATTTTTCACACAGGAAACGCAAATTTAGGCATTAAAGTAAGCCAGATTTTGGGGATGATTATGAACAATTTCCGTAACCATCCCCAAGCAGATTTCATGGCCTCTGCAGTTTGGTTGAAGCTTATAAAATTTGGGCACGGACGCGCGAACTAATGTAATCAAGCAGTCCCACCACAACTGCAATCGCAATCATCATGACACTGGCCTGTCGATACTGCAGCCAGTTAGCCGCTTGGGCCAAAACAAAGCCAATACTATCGCCACCACCAAAACCGATAATGGTTGACATACGCACATTGATGTCCCACCGATAGAGGATAAATGCAATGGAAGGTGGCACAATCTATGGAATAACAGCAAATACAATCACATAAACCAGTGGTTCAATAGAGCGAATAATATTCAGAATGCCGAGAACCATCGTATGCATAATTGTGCAGAGAGGAATCGGCTGTTTGGGGTGAATGAAAAAGCCCAAGATGAAGCCGATCACGGCCGCAGCGCCCACCGGATAAGCGGTCCACTCAAATGGCTGATCAAACAGATAAATCCAATTTAGGAAAAGGACAAATCCTTAGACAAATAGCCCAAATCCCAAGCCGCTCATGATTGACGACACAATTCTTGCGGGGCCGTTGGACAAACTTATAAAATTGACCCCGTTTCTGCGGCGAGGAATTGAGGAAGATAAATAGCGGCAGCTATCAACACAGCTCCCACAACAAACCCAATAGGGGGTGATAGCCCCAACCGATCCCCGGCCGATAAGAGCAGGCGCATCAGTCCGCGTGCAAAGTAAAACCCAATCGGGAAA
>JBCCSO010000339.1:0-5544 GCA_039199965.1 Chloroflexota bacterium
GTCTTCAATAAAATACACACTGTTATTTTTTCAGAGAGTGCAAATAGTGAGAATTTAGATGTTCTACAGCTTTTAACCCTCTCGTTTGAACAGTGGCAGTTGCACAGCGAAGAGTTGAAATGGGTGCTGCAGGTTGAAAACAAAGATATGCTCATAAGTGCGCTCCGTACGCACATAGAAGCAATCAAGAGTGGCGTTGAGGAGAAATTCCCATTTCCTGAATCCTTGAGCCACTTTGAAGATCACGTCACTAGCTTTATTTCGGGAGGACTGTATATGTTGATCAAAGACTGGATCAACGGCGGCATGCAGGAATCGGCCGAGACGATGGGCAAAGTCACCTTTGTCCTATTGGACACCGGTTTTTCTCCCATGCGAGTCTGGTCTTTTGCCCAAGGAAATCAAATATCGTCTCAGCCAGACGAATGGCAGACGATTTTGACCTCGCTTGAGTACTACAAAGTGTAATACCTTAATCACCGGTGAGGAGGTCTATGAGGGATAGCAGGCGAATTGGCCTTCGCTTATCAATCAGGCAAAGTCATTTAGCACGCTTCTAAATGGCAGTTGCCTGTTACTAGAAATCCTTGAGTCTCATAGTTGGTAAGCTTGCATGAGGATAGCCCGGATCGTGAGTTGAAGTTGGCGAGCCGTTGTTTAGGCATTTACAACGCCGCCAGTCCTGCTTCTACAATGCCTATTCTTGGAGTCAACTGTTTCATCGCATTATTCTTTCTTTGCGGAAGCTATGAGCCTATTTGCTCACGAACAATTTGTGAAATTTCTGGCAGCGGTTCAGAAAGGAACGCTCGCATGGCGGCCGCTGTGGCGTCTGGCGCACCCAGTTGGAAGAAATGGTTCCCGTCGATAAACTGAACTAGGCCGTTCGCGACAAAATTTGGCGTGTTTTCATACTCTTCTGGATGCTGACCTGGGTCAAAGCGCCCCTGCAGGAAGAGGACCGGCATCGTCATATTTTCAAACAGAAAATTATGGCGGTCTTCAAGCTCTTGCTCCATGCTGGTATGATAAAACTGCCGCAGAGAAGCCTCGGCAACCCCGTTAAATTTCACCTCATGATCGAGCCGGGACAGCACCTCTGGTGCAATGCCTACTACGCGGTATGGGCTTGTCGCATATGCTAGGCGGGGAAAGCCGGTCCACTTCATGAGGATGGGAAACCACGATGAGGCAAACAGCTTGTGCGGCGGTTTGGGGTCTCCGTGTGGTTCATTGGCCGACTGCTGCATGCGGACGTAGCGCAGAACGCGGTTTCTCATCCCCTCAACGTTCAAAAGATGGTCCAAGATCACTGATCCTCGGTCATGCCCGCCAATGTTGAACCGGCTTAATCCGATGGTGTCCAGTAGCTTAACCAGTGCGGCGGCAATCGCTGAATAACGATAGTCTAGGTCCAGCCGTTTATCGCTTTGCCCATGCCCCAGCGTATCAACGGAGATACAGTAGAACTGATCGGACAAATCACGCATTTGGTTGTGGAAGGTGTACCAGCTTTCAGGGAAGCCGTGAACGAGGACAAGAGGCTCATTATTTGGGTTGCCCGTCGTTACAAAATGCCACGTAATCCCGGCCGCTTCAGCATACCAGTGGGTAGCTTCAACCTCACCAATCATTTCAATTTCGCCGTGCGCGTTCTCTGCCCCCTGTGGATAAGCGGCTGGTGGCGGGTAACGCATGTCTGACGTGATAGGCACATTTTCTTTGATACCACCAGGTCGGACATTGGTCAGTGCCAGATCTTTGAACGAGAAATATTCTCGCTGCGGTAAGGTCTGAGGCAGAAGCATTTTTATCAACTTGAAAATTTCGTTTGGTTCGTTTGTTTTAACCATGTTCTGTTCCTCTACTGTCTTAAGATTGACGATCCTGCATCAGTAAGTGGATCAGGCCAACCATATTGAGTACGGCCAAAATGGCCTCCGTAATGAGCACCACAATCAAATCAGAATGAGGGCTCCCATCGATGAAAAAGCTGAGTAATCGGCCGATAACGATGCCGCTAAAAATAACGTTTGTTACAACAAATGCGGTGAATCTGAAATCAGATCTCCGGGCACCAATCAGGGCGATGATTCCGCCCAAAAACAACACCGCACCAACGCCGCGAATTTCGTTTACCAAATCAAGAGCTATATCTAAACTATTTTCTGGATTCTCAAAAAAGGTTTGCAGAAAGACGGCCGCTGCCGGGTTGATTAACCGAGATGAGCTAGCGTAAAACAACGCTAGTCCAGATAAAACCAAGACAATCGTTTTGAAAGTTTTCATTCAAAATTTCCTTTTAAGTGGATCACGGTATGTTTTTAAAAGACCAAACTGGTTTTCTGCTTTGATTGCCAGATAGAAATGACCTAAGCCAGTCTGGTCTAACGTCTGTTACGTTCTGTGATCTACTTAAACTGCTTGCCAAGGCCAGCGCCCTTCAATCTCTAGCACAAGCGTCCAGCTGACAAACGTACGGATCAGTACTAGCAGTCCTAGCACGCCCAAACTTATAAAATTTGGTTCAAGGGCGACCGTCCTAATGATGTCGGCCGCGACAAACACCTCAAGCCCCAGCAAAAGAGACAAGCCGATATCTGTTTTTAACCGGCGGTAGGGATTAAACCCGACCTGAGCCTCAGCTTCGTCCGGTGGCTTCCTAAACAACCGGCCGTAGCGCACAAATGCCAGCAGTACACCAGAACAGATAATGGCTGCGCCCAGAATTTCAAAGCCAACGCCAACGAGTTCGAGCAGTTGTACTATGTTGTGAATCAACGGTTCCATGGAAATCACCAAGTATTGCAGAAGCTAGCAAGCGCAGACGCTGTCTGGTGCTTGCTAACCTCAACTTTCTGTTAGGCTGGCAATGGCTCTGAAAAGAATGCCCGCATGGCGGCCGTAGCTTCTTCCGCAGAGTCACCTAGCTGGAAGAAGTGATTGCCGTCAACAAACTGAACCCGGCCGTTGGTGACGAAGTCTGGTGTGTTGACATATTCTTCTACATGCTGGCCGGGGTCGTGTTTCCCCTGCAGGAACAGAACCGGCATCGTCATCTTTGCAAATAAAAAGTTGTGACGATCATCTAGCTCTTTCTGCAGGTTGGTATGGTCAAACTGTCGTGGTGAGGCCTCAGCTATTCCTTTGAACTTCACCTCATGGTCGAGTCGGTCCAGCACTTCTTTGGTGATGCCTTCTACACGATACCCACCAGCAGCATATGCGACCCGGGGGAAGCCGGTCCACTTCATTAAGTTAGAAAACCAAGGCTGAGCAAAAACGTCGTGCGGAGGCTGTGGGTCACCGTGTGGCTCGTTAGCCGATTGCTGCATGCGGACGTAGCGCAGAATGCGCCCATCCATTCCATCAACGTTTAAAAGATGGTCTGAAATGACCGATCCGCGGTCGTGTCCACCCAAGTTGAACTGATCAATTCCGATGGTGTCTAGCATCTTCGCCAGTGAGGCTGCAATTGCTGAGTAACGGTAGTCCATCTCTAAATCTTTTTCGCTTTGGCCGTTGCCCAGCGTATCAACAGCAATACAGTAAAATTGATCAGACAGATCACGCACCTGATTATGGAAGGTGTACCAACTTTCAGGGAAACCGTGTACGAGAACAAACGGTTCGTTGCTTGGATCACCGGCCGTCACAAAATGCCATTTAATTCCATCCGCATCAGCGTACCAGTGGGTGGCTGAAACGTTGCCCAGCATTTCGATCTCACCGTGTGCGTTTTCTGCACCTAGAGGGTAAGTAGCAGGCTTAGGGTAGCGCATGTCTGTTGTTATAACGGCATCCTTCTTGATGCCGCCTTCGCGGACATTCGTCAGTGTCAGATCCTCACGCGAGATATACTCCAGTTTTGGTAGAGTCTGCGGCGAAAGTATTTTAATTAGCTTCAAAATTTCTTTAGGGTCGTTCATGTTGGTCATTGTTTTTTCCAGTCCTTGAATAGATTTAATTACTTATGTACAATGCTGAACGCGTGTATCAAAACGTTCATGTGTACATATTTTGCTAACTGGTGGCCTCAGGGTCAATTTACAAGTTCGAAGAAATGTACGTTTCCGTACATCTAAACCAATATGACCAATAAAAAGAAAGAAGATCGGCGCGTGCGGCGCACACGGAAGCTCCTACAGGACGCTCTCATCAATTTGCTCAGGCGCAAATTGCTGGCAAAAATTCAGATCAAAGAAATTGTTGAAGAGGCAGATGTCTCCCGAACGACCTTCTATCAGCATTTTGAAACCAAAGAAGAGCTGCTATTTAGCCTCATGGACGATGTGTTCGAGAAGATTCACATCGAGGTTTTTCATGAGCGAGAAATTGAGGGAGGGTTCGATGTCGTACAGTTCTTAGCGGCATCTTTCAGGCAGTGGCGGCTTCATGGTGAGGAGCTAAGATGGGTACTACAGGTTGAGAACAAAGATTTATTTATAACGGCCTTGCGCAAGCATGTTGAGGCGCTAAAACAGGAAGCTGTCAAACACCTCAAGCCGAACCCCGCATTTCAACCTTATGATGAATACGAATTTAGTTTTGTATCAGGGGGGCTGTATATGCTGCTTAAAAACTGGATCAATAACGGCATGCAGGAATCAGATGAGGAGATGGGGAAAATAGCGTTTGTCCTGTTGGGTAACGGATTTAATCCGTTCCATGTGCAAGCGGTGGCACCCGGACATCAAGCCGAAAATGCTCCAGATCCCCGGCCGGTTATCAAGGTGCTACTTTAGGATATGCAGGAAGAGGGTGGTTGGCTTCAGACCAGACAGGTTTTAATTGAGATTTACTATGGGTGACTCTGCTGAAAAAAGACCTGACAGGTTTCTATGACCATTGTTTCCTGCGCTGAGAGGCAGATTTTTAAAACCTGTCAGGTCTTTTATGAATATATTGGAATCTATTTAAGACCAGATAAAAGTTGTGTTTTTTGATCGGCCGACATGCTGGTAGTGACAGGCACAATTTTATTTTTGGTTAAAAAAACCTGATTTGCCTGAGCAAACTGAGGGTCAAAGCCCGCATTGTAAATTAATTGAGAACCAACTGAAGGATCGTTGAAAAAGAAGCTGGCGATTTTGGTGATAAACCAAGGCGTATTGCCCCCCGTTGTCATGTTTGTTTTGTTTGGACCCGGATTTACGGCTAAAAACTTAACGCCATCCCATTGAGTTGCAAGGTCGTTCATTAAAAACATAACCGCTTGCTTTGAGTGCATGTACAGCATCATTGTTCTTGAACTATTTGAATTGAGCATTAGGTCTGTGTCTACCTGACGACTGTGCATCCCATCAGTTACCGTCGTAATTACCTTGGCATCATCTGAGTTTTCCAAAAGGGGTTTCAGTTCAGTGGTGAGGATGTAGGGAGCAAGCGTGTTGATCTCATAGTGCCATTCATTGCCTTGTTTTGACATGTTGCGCCCTTTTTCAGGGCCACCGACCACGGCCGCGTTGTTAAATAAGCGGTCGATACGGGGCCACTTTTCACTAATTTCGGCCGCGACCCGCTTCACCTGTGCCTGATCGCTTA
>JBCCSO010000340.1:0-5530 GCA_039199965.1 Chloroflexota bacterium
TACACCCAGAGCTATATCATCGTTAAGTATCTGATTGATACGTACGGATCAGACAAGATGGCGGAGCTACTGAACACGGTTAAAAGTGGCAATCGGATTGATACTGCGCTGGAAATTGTGTATGGCTTTGACACATCTGAACTTGATGCAGAATGGCGCGGCACAACCGGCTTTGCCGCCACACCTACACTTGAGGTGGACGCCCTTGATGAAACGCCAACGGCCGTGCCGACTTTGGCACTGGCGAATCCGCTGGAAAGTTTGCCAACCTCAACGCCAACCCCTGTTCCACCAACGCCGGTGCCCGCAACGGCAACCAGCGAGCCAACGGCAACTGCTAACCCAACAGAGACCCCCGCGCCTACACAGACCGAAATAGCAATGGTGGCAACAACCGTCATAGAAATTGAAGCTGGAGAAAATTCTCAAGTTGAACCAACACCAGACTCAAATAACACCATTTGGTTTGTCATAGCAGCCGTTGTTCTGGGGTTATTTGGAAGTCTCATTACCTTTTTGCGTACAAGGAGATCATAATGCATACAAAAACAATTCGCTGGATGGCTGCGCTAATTGCCATCTTAATGCTGGCAGCCTGCCAGTCAGACACCCCAGACGAAGTGGCTGAAGTTGCACCCACAGCGACACTGGCTGTTGAAGCCGAGCCATCACCCACGACAGAGCCCACGGCCACGGCCGAACCGACCAGTACACCGGAACCCACACCAACTGATGAACCAACAAGCACCCCTGAGCCGACCAATACACCACTACCTACCCCGACACCAGAGCCCACTGCAGTGCCGGAAGGAGTTTATGTGCGGGAACAAGATGGTTTTACTTTCTACTATCCAACTGAATGGGTGGTAATAAGCGAGGAGGGGGGTAACTTACAGATTCAAGAACCTAATTTTGGCATCTTTATGTCGGTTGTGAGCGGTTACAGAGATGATGAAACTGATTTTGAGTTTTACAAAGAAGAATTCTCCGGTCCAGAAATTTTAGAAATTTGGGGCATGACTGAGGCTGAATTTGTTGGCGAAGAAGAAGTTCAGTTTACAGACAGCCTCACCGGACAGGCCGCATCGTATGCGATGTCTAACGCTGATGGACTAGAATTTGACATGTGGATGATGTACGCCGAAAGTGAGACGCGTGAGTTCATTGTCTTGACCTTAGCGATCTCAGGTATTTTAGACATCGCTGAAGACACCATTCTGGAGATGATGGCGGGCGCAGAACTGGGTGAAATCCGAATGTTTGGCTTCGATCGTGAAAATACGCTGGTAATATTGGGCGGAGACCCATTCGAGCGCAGCTTAGACCCAGCACGCACAGGAGGGTCGGCCGCGGGCAACGTGGGTATGCTCTATAGCGGCTTGGTGCGAATGTCCCCTGAACTGCGCGTAGAGCCGGACTTAGCAGAAACATGGTCCATTAATGAAGATGGTACCGTTTACACATTTACTCTAAAAGATGGGCTGACGTTTGCGTCTGGTCAACCGCTGACTGCGGCCGATATCAAGGCCAGCTGGGATCGGGCTGCAAATCCTGAAACCGGATCAACCACCTTTTCAACCTACTTGGGTGATATCGATGGAGCCAAAGCGGTGATCGATGGGGAAGCAGATGAAATTAGCGGTGTGGTTGTGATTGATGATCGCACCCTTGAGGTAACCCTTGACGGACCTAAGCCATACTTCTTAGCCAAGCTGACTTATCCAGTGTCTTTTGTTGTGAATCTGGACACAGTTGATCCAGACGATGATGAATGGGTCTATGCACCTGACCCCAGCGGACCGTTTTTGTTAAACGAATATAGAGAGGGTGAAGCGCTGGTTTTTGCGCGCAATGATGCGTACCACACGCCGCCTGCGCTTGACGGGGTGGTTGAACTGATCGGCCGGGTAGGATCTGGTTTGAGCCTGTTTGAAGCGGGAGAAATTGACGTTGTGGGCTTGGGCGTGACCGAAGCCCAAGAAGTGAGTCAGTCATCCCATGAGCTGCACGATCAGTGGTTGAGCACCACATCGATGTGTACCTCGCTCATGCAAATAAACAACTCTACCCCGCCGTTTGACGATCCAAACGTGCGTCGTGCATTTGCACTAGCCGTTGATAAAGATGGACTGAACGAAATTCTATCTGAGGGAACAAGTCTGATTGCAGGCACTGTCTTCCCACCCGCTATGCCGGGATTTTCGGCTGAGTTGGCGTCACAATACGCCTCAACATTTGATCCTGATGCAGCGCGACAGGCACTGTCTGAATCAACATATGGCAGCAACCTGCCCCCTATTGTCATTACCACGGCCGGTTTTGGTGACTCAGAACGCAGTGACCTGAACGCTATGATCGAAAAATGGCGCGAGGTTTTGGGCGTGGATGTCACCATTTCATTTTTAGACCCGGTCAACTACACCGACCTCATTAAAGAAGAACCGGTCCAGATGGTTTCATACGGCTGGTGCGCAGACTATCCTGATCCGCAGAATTTCTTAGACGTGCTTTACCACACCGATAGTGAATTCAATATCGCTCGTTACAGCAACGCAGAAGTGGACGCTATGCTCGAGGAAGCACGCACTGAGCTAGATGTAGCGCAGCGCATTAGCTTGTATCAAGAGGTTGAGGCGATTCTGCTTGAAGATGCTGCGACGATTACGCTCTTCCACGGTATCTCAGACGTGGTCGTGAACCCTCGTTTGCAGGGATATGTTTTGTCCCCAATGGGGGCTCCCATTAATCACTTGCTTTCGTTTCCAGAGGAAGAGTGAGTTGGTGGGTGGTAGATAGTTGTTGGTAGGTGGTGGGTTGACCGCCTACCAACAACCACCCACTACTTGTGCTTTTTGATCAGGTCCTGTTTTAGATCCCACAATTTGCCAGACAGCGAGACGTGATAAATATGCGGGTGGATGATGCGCTTCACGCCGATGTCTAGCCGCTCAAGATCGGCCGCACGCTGGGCTTGAATATCTTTAAGCGCGGGAAACTCATACACAACTTTGCCCTCGGTCAGAATTTGCTGATGCAGCGGTTCGATCTCAGAAATTCTGGCTTTTGGCAGAAAGCGTGAGACCCCGTGCATAGAAGGATGATGCAAAAACAGCTCATCAGCCGCTTGCGGTTGTTCGTCCTCGAGCGCAATGAGATCGGCCGTTGCCAATCCCCGCTGATCATAAATGCGCCACGGTGTTTTACGGCCCGGATTGGGCGTTTTTGCAGACGACTCTGAAATCTTGATGGCCGGCCGCCAGTTGCCATCTTTCTGTAGAGAAACTAACTTAAACACCCCGCCCAGTGCCGCATCTCCATTAGAGGTGATGAGCTGGGTGCCAACGCCGTACACCATCCGGTTGATGATCGCATCTGCGTCCATCTTTGCTTGCACCGCTTCTTCCCGAACCTGAGAAATAATTTGCAGAATGCTCATCTCATCCAGCCCGTTTGAGAGGGTGATTGAAACATCTTCGAAACCGGCCGCATTAAGTTGCTTGGCTGTTTCTACTGTTAAGTGAGCTAGGTCCCCACTGTCTAAGCGCACGCCCACCGGCCGGTGCCCCTGTTTTTTCAGCTTTTCAAAGATTTTGATCGCGTTGGGAACTCCGCTCTCAAGCGTGTTAATGGTATCTACTAGCAGCAAACAGTTGTCAGGGTAGATGTCTGCGTAAGCCTGAAACGCATCAAGCTCACTGTAGCCCAGCGCAATAAACGCTTGGACCATGCTGTGGGCATGGGTTCCCTTGGCTGCAATTCCCATCTTGGCAGACAAACCGGTGTTTGAGGAGAATGCCGCCCCTCCGATGATGGCCGCCCGGCCGCCAGCGTTAACGCCGCTATCGTGCCCGCGCCGCATGCCAAACTCAAGCACCGTTTTCCCTTGAGCCGCTTGGCTAATACGCGCTGCTCTTGTAGCGATAAGAGTCGCATAGTTCATCTTGTTCAGCAAAGCTGTCTCAACGATCTGAGCCATCGCCAGTGGCCCTTCAATTTCGGTTAGCGGTACGTTGGGATGGACCACACGCCCTTCTGGAATTGCTCGCATCGATAAGGCCGAAAAATCTCCATTGGCTTTGAGCCACTCAAGAAAATCATCGGCGAACAATCGGTTGCCCGCATTTCCGGTCAGGCTGGCTAAATAATCTGACTCAGCCTCGCCAAAACAGGCTTCACCCATCCAGTCAACTAGCCACTCAAGCCCAGCCGACACGCAAAATCCCGCTTGATGGGAGCCATAGTCGGGGTAGTTTCGAAAGAAATGATCGAATTGGGCCGGTGTTTCATGCAGCCTCATCCGAAAATAGAGCTGTGCCATGGTTAGTTGATACAGATCGGTGAATAAAATGCCATTTTCAATTTGAGTATTCGCCATGATTATTTGTAAAGTGTGTCCCAGTGTTTTTCAAGCCTGAACAGTTCCTGAATTGCACGGGATCGCTGTCTTTTCAATGCTTTTATATTTTTGAGTATTCGTCGTCGTATGTTTTCAATATTGTGCCGGTTTGGATTACCTGTGACAGACCCAATAGCAGCAGTTGTGAGTACCAGCGGATTTCCAGTTACAACGCCAATTAAACCTAAAAGCACTATTGAGTTTGGATTCCCTCCCTCCGTTTGAATCTGAGACAGCTTTTCTCTCATCAATTCAGTGTCCTTTTTTAAGTCAGAATCAAAAAAGTTTAGATGGTCAACCGCTGCAGAAGTCAAGTGTAGAGCAGTTCTTATTCTGAGTCTGGTGTTTGCACCAGCTAATGGGCCCGGTACCTGTGCCAATTGAAGCTCTGTTTGAGCTGCTTTTAACTCTTCTTCTGATTGCTCGCCAAACTCTAATTTTCCGTCTATGTCTGAAATGAGACTCTGGCACTTCATCGTGGAAAAAGCTGTGCCCAAAAGACCAGAGGTTTCCGGCTGATCAATTCTAAAAGCAAGTATCTCTAGCACCGAATCAACATCAGAGAAGTTTTTTAACGATTTCTCGTTCAAATCTATTTCATTTTGTAGCATAAGAAGCGACTCATGCACTTTTTCCAATTTTGAAAATGCGTCAAGCATCTCCCGCTCTTCAGCCGAAATTTTGTCATCAAGTGATCCCCTCAGCTTATGGTAGAAGTAAGGCAGTCCTCTTTGTTTTAGAATCTCAACATCTTCTAGCTCTGTTTGTGCATCTTGAGTGAGTTCATCAATAAGTTTTTGCTTCTGTTTCAGGTCTTCGTTTAACCACGTTAATTTTCTTCTGAGCTTGTTTCTCTGATAAAAGCGGGAGACATGGTGTATTAGTTCTTTTTGTAAAGCGTCATCCATCTTTAATTTTACCCATTCGTTCAACCGACTTATCTATCTGTCTAAATTGCCACGTCCACCGCACGTTGTACAAAAACTGGCGCAGATCAAAACGATTGTCATCTGGAGAGTAGCTTTCAGCGTGATACGACGGAGTTAGCACCGTCATTTTGTGCCGATTGATAGCGTAGTAGCGGAAGAAATGTTTAACTTTCTTCGCCACGTCTTCGGGCGGCAGATAATCCCA
>JBCCSO010000341.1:0-5526 GCA_039199965.1 Chloroflexota bacterium
AAGGGCTCGGCTATGACGATACCGCCATTGCTGAAATGCGCCATCTGACACGTCATGATCTTGATTTAGTTACAACTGAGAATCCGATTTTTATTAGTCATGTGAGCGGGCATCTATGCTACTTAAATACAAAAGCGTTGGGAATCGTTGGAATCACGGCCGATACGCTAGACCCGCAGGGAGGCACCATCCACCATGAAGAAGACGGCAGCCCTAGCGGTTTGCTTTTGGAAACGGCCGCTTTTGCGGTTAGGGAACACCTGCCCATGCCCTCAAAAGAAGAGTACAAAGAGCTTTTTATCAAACAGGTAGCGGCTTTTAATGCTCTTGGACTGACTGGCACGCACGATGCTGCAATTGGTACGGCTGATACGCACAAGCCGTTCTTTGAAGTTTGTCGTGAATTAGAGGCGGCCGGTGAAATGAATATTCGCATCTACGCAGCCGTTATCCATGAAGTCTATGATGAGTATGTCAAGTTAGGGGTTGGCAAAGGGTATGGATCAGACTACTGTCGCGTGGGCGGGGTTAAATATTTTCAGGATGGCTCGATTCAAGGGTTTACCGGCTGGCTACTGGATGACTATTACACTCGGCCGGGGCATCGCAGTCAGTCAATCCATACGCAGGAATTCCTCAACGAACGCTTTGTCCATCATCAAAAAAATGGGGATCACATTGTGGTTCACTGCAACGGAGATGCGGCGATTGAGTCGGTGATCCATGCGATGGAGCTGGCACAAGAAAAATATCCGCGTGAAGATACGCGCCACATGCTGATCCACTGCCAAATGGCGCACGACCATCACATCGACCGAATGAAAGCTTTGGGGGTGATTCCCAGCTACTTTATCAATCACGTCTACTATTGGGGAGACCGTCATAAAAACATATTTATGGGGCCGGAGCGGGCTGCTCGCATCGATCCTATAGGCTCGTCTTTGCGTAAGGGGCTAAAAAGCGTCATGCACAGTGACTTCCCGATTACCCCGTTTGATCCGTGGTTCACGATGCACACGGCCGTTAATCGACTGACCCGTTCTGGTGAAGTGCTTGGATCGGATGAGTGCTTGACCCCCTACGAAACCTTGAAAGCGTTTACGATTGATACCGCTTGGTGCAGTTTTGAGGAAGACATAAAAGGGAGTTTGGAAGTCGGTAAATTGGCTGACTTCGTCATCTGCTCTGAGAACATGCTGACCTGTGATCCACTGAGAATTAAAGATATCAAAGTGTTACGCACGGTGGTCGGTGGCAAAACGGTTCATTTAATGGAGTAAACGCGATTTAGCCCAACCTTTTTAGGAAAGAGCTATGCTGTAGATTCTAAATTAAATAATCTCGTTAATTTTTTGGATTAGGTCTTTGATATTAAAGGGTTTGGCAACAAACCCTGAATGATCTTTGTCTGCAAAAAACTTATTGACTTTGCTCTCGCTGTAGCCGGAACAAAGCACAATAGGAACATTAGATTCTAGTCTGCGTAATTCAGTAAATGTATCTTCACTGCTGATTCCGGGCATAGATAGATCAAGCAGGATCAGTGAAATTTGGGATGCGTGCTTTTTAAAGACCTCGATGCCTGCTTTGCCATCCGCCGCGCACAGAAGTGGGATATCTTCTAATTCAAATAGATCTGTCATTGCTTCACGAACCAGTTTGTCATCATCAATCAAAAGGATCGCGCTGGCTTGATCAAACACCGTATGTCCGGTTTCGGGTGTGTCTTGATTCTGCATGGCAACAGTTTTCTCTACTTTGCTTGCTTCGCTTTGGTTAGCTGCAACGGGAAAAAAGATGCTGAATTTGGTTCCTTGACCATGCTTGCTATCAACTATGAGCCCACCATTGTGGCTGCGCACAATGCCTAATACGGCCGCCAATCCCAATCCACGGCCGGTGAATTTGGTTGTAAAGAAGGGGTCGAAGATTTTGGCTAACGTTTCTGTGCTCATCCCCATCCCATCGTCCGCAATCGAAATTTCTACAAATGAACCCGGGGCTGGTGGGGTCAAAATGAAGCATGCTGAATTTAGCGTGTCAGAATCTAATAATGTTTGGGTCGTTGTAATCGTGATATGCCCCGCATTCCCGTTCATCGCTTCTGCCCCATTGATGATCAAATTCATCAAAATTTGCTGCAGCTGACTTTGATCAACCATGATTTTGGGCAGATCTTCTTCAAGATGACTGCTGATTTCTACATTTTTGGGGATGGCTACTGTTAGTAATTGGCTGTTTTGCTCTACTTCATCATTAAGGTCTGTTTGTTCAATTTTGAACTGTCCTTGTCCTGAATAAGCTAACAACTGAGAAGTTAACTGGGCTGCACTATCGGCCGCGTGGTTTGCTTTTTCAATGTGCTGGTGAGCTGGACTGTTTGGGGGCAACTTTAAAAGCGCAAGGGACGATTGGGCTTTCATGGCAACCAATAGATTGTTGAAGTCATGAGCGATACCACCCGCTAAAACTCCGATACTTTCTAGCTTTTGATGCTCCATTAAAGCGCTTTCCGCTTTCTTTAAGTTTGTAAAATCGAGAACTTGAGCAATCAGTTGATCCGGTTCAGACGTTCGGGTCGGCATGATCGAAACCTTTAAATATGCATTGATAAAGGATCCGTTTTTATGAATGTAGCGTTTTTCGAAAGAATATTCTGAAATCTCTCCCTCTACTAAGCGTCTTGTCCAACTTAAGTTGTTTTCAACTTCTTCGGGATGGGTGATGTCTTTAAATTTCATTTCCCTTAGTTCATCGTTGGTATACCCTATTGTTTTCTGAAAAGCTGGATTTGTGTCTATAAATGTCCCATCTAATGCGCAGATGATCACACCAATAGGGGAGAAATCGAATACGCGCTGAAGCTGCTGTTCTTGAGTTTTAACTTCCGTGTACAAGCTGACGCGGCTGATAATGCCGCTAACCTGTTCACATAGGGCGGAAATAAAGTGAAAATCTGATTTAGTTAATTTTTTGAACTCGCTCTCAATATTTAGAATTCCAAAAAGATTGTTCCGATCAAAGACAGGTACGGCAATCTCACTGACCACATTGTCTGATGATGTGATGTATGCTGGGTCTTTGCTCACGTTTTCAACAAAAATTGGTTTTTGCTGTTTTGCTGTCCGGCCGACGATGCCTTGCTCAAGGGTCAATTGAGGCATTATGTTGTAGTCGTAACCAATCACATGGACAAGGTTAAGAATCTTGTTTTTATACGTGTAGAAGCCTAAAAGATCATACCCGAATGTTTCAGCTAATCCTTCAATTAAATTTTCGATCAAAATCGGTAATTCAGAGTTATCATTAGCTGAATTGCGGATCTTATCAATTAGGTTTAGCTTTTGATTGGTTTTCTCAGCTCTGTCATAAAGTTGTTTGTAGTTCTTTTCGCTATCCCGTAGTGCCTGCTCAGTCTGATATTCCTTTGTAATGTCACGGAAGGTCCAAAGACGGCCAACATTTTTCCCATCTATGACAAGGGGCTTGGTGCTTCTGTGGTATATTTTATGACTTTTAAGCTGGATAGTATCTTGGCTTTCACAGTTAATGTCACTCAGAATCTCGGCTATGCGCGTTTGGAATTGACTGGGATTTTCAACTTTGTCGAGGATAATTGCCCATAGCTCGTCACCACCTTGCATATCTACGGGAGTTTTCCAGAGTTCATGAAATTTCTTGTTAATGTATAAAGACTCCCCCACCAAGTTGGCAACGTAAACGCCTTCTGGCATAGAGTCAAAAAGCTCTCCCCAAAAGCCACCAAACAGCTCGCGCTTTAAATCAACTTTCGCAGCGATTGAATTTTTGTTTGAGGGGCTGCTTGAAGGTATTTCCCCCAATGAGGATGTCTTATCTAGGGTAGACATATTGTTGAATTCTCATTTTATTGCTCCATTTAAAACACTCTAACCTAAGTCAGACAAGCTTGGATGCGTAATTGGTCCTTAATTTGCCGAGTTTAAGTTTTACAAGAGAATTGAGAAATAAAGAGAAGTGGAAGTGTAGATGAATGAATTCGATAGGTTGCTTCAAAGAAAGTGGCGTTCGTATTCACCTCTATACGTCTGATGGCGCATGGTAACAAGGGTGATGAAGCGTAGTGGCCAAACCAAAATCTAGCAAAAAGGTTCTTACACTGTCAATAAGAACCATAGACGTGTAAGGTCTCTGTTAGTTTTAGATTATGTCTCTGATGAAAAAGGTCGTTTGGAGACCAGTCAGGTATCAAAATCATTCTCACAGCGTGGAAACAAGACTTCTAAAAACCTGACTGGTCATTTTAGTGGACTCAGATTGTGTGCCATTTAGGAAAATGCGAATGTCTCAGCCAAAAAGTAAAAACGTAATTGTAGCTGGCGATCGGCAAAGAGTTGGCTATGGCATCGTAGCCTTTGTGGCAGAAAGGGTTAGCGTGCTCTGTTTGCTTTTACAATGCGGCAGCTTTAAGTTGTCGATGGGGTGCTGACCGCGGCTTCTCGATATAGACTTCGGAGGTTTTTGGACTTTTAGACAGCTCTACTCAAGGAGCAGAAACTTATGAAGTCCGCTGGCGCGTAGTTCTAGTTAGTAATCAGGTTGAGGAAAAAATGATAAATCACCAACAATTTGCTGCCTTAATGGCACATATCGATGAACATGAGCAAGCATATTTGGATCGGCTAATTGAATATTTACGCCAGCCTAGCATTAGTGCCCATGGCCTTGGCATTCAAGAGGTCGCTGACATTTTAACCAATTGGTTGACCGATCTTGGATTTGATGCGGAGCAGAAGCAAACGGCCGGATGGCCGATGGTGCTCGGCCGACGAATTCAAGACCCTGCCTTACCAACTGTGATGTTGTACGGTCATTACGATGTGCAACCACCTGATCCCCTTGAGCTTTGGGATTCACCTCCATTTGAACCAACCATTCGAAATGGTCGGCTTTATGCACGAGGGGTTGGTGATAACAAAGGGCAACACACCGCCCATTTGTTTGCCATTGAAGCCCTTTTGGCCGTCAATGGGAAGCTCCCGTGCAATATCATCCTTCTACTTGAGGGAGAAGAGGAAGTCGGCAGTCCGCATATCGATGAGTTCATCAAAAAGCATAAAGATGAGCTGGATGCAGATTTAGTCATCATTTCTGATGGTCCGGTTGAACAATCCGGCCATTCATCGATTGAGTTTGGGGTTCGCGGGGTGATCAATTTTGAGCTGCGTGCCAAAGGCGCCAATCAAGATCTCCATTCAGGAAATTGGGGCGGGGTTGTTCCAAATCCTCTGTGGACGCTGGTGCACCTGTTAGGAACGATGAAAAATGACGAGGGTGTGATTACGATAGCTGGCTTTTATGACAATGTTGAGCAGCCTTCATCGCTTGAAAAAGAAGCCTTAAAAAGTCTGCCCATTGATACAGATGATGTGAAGCGCAGTTTAGAATTGGAGCATTTTGATGTGCCGCGTGACCGTGGCTATTACGAGCGGCTGGCTCTGTGGCCAACCTTGACGATTAATGGGTTTCACGGCGGATATGGGGGTG
>JBCCSO010000342.1:0-5516 GCA_039199965.1 Chloroflexota bacterium
CCAGAACGGGATGGCATCTTGGCAGGGCTGTTTCTGCTTGATCTGATGGTACAGACCGGCAGAAAACCGTCTGAACTGCTGGACACGCTGTTTGGCAAGGTTGGCGCACACTTCTACGATCGCATTGACAGCCGCTTTGATGCGGCCGACAAACCCGTCATTCTGGACCGCGTGGGCAAAGCGATGCCGGCCAAGATTGGCGGACTCAACGTGGTTGATAAAGTCACGGTTGATGGCAATCAGTTTATTATGGAAGATGGTGGCTGGCTGTTGATCCGCTTTAGCGGCACAGAACCGATCATCCGCGTGTACTGCGAAACCACCCACGAAGACAAAGTTCAAGCGATTTTGGCGGACGGTATGAAAATCGCCGGTTTGAAGTAACGAGCCAAACTGGTTTTATAACCCGATAATTTAGATAATAGAGGCAGGTCGATTGCAAAACGCACGACCTGTCTTTTTTTATGCTAGTTGATACACACTGTCACTTAGATTTTGAGCGGTACGATGAGGACCGCCATGAAACCATCCAGCGAGCCATTGATCAAGGCATCACACACGTGGTGATTCCATCTGTTGATCTGGATCGTATTCCAGCTATTTTGGAGCTCGCTGACCGCTATCCGGAATTTTTATACACGGCCGTTGGTGTACACCCCAACTCCACCGCAAGCTTGCCGGAAGACTGGCTTTATCAGCTGGAAGAATTTGCGGAGCATCCGTCTGTGGTTGCTGTTGGCGAAATCGGTCTCGATTACTATTGGGAGAAGGTGCCCCATCACATCCAGCACAAAACCTTTGCTGAGCAGCTGGAGCTTGCCTTTGACCTTGCTTTACCCGTGATCATTCATAACCGTGATGCTGGCGCTGATGTGATTAAACTGCTCAAAGCGTCATCTTTAAAAGAGGTTGAGAAACCCGGTGTCCTGCACTCGTTTTTAGACACAGAAGAAATCGCGTGGCAGGCGATTGAAATGGGGTATTTTCTAGGGATTACCGGCCCGGTCACCTACAAAAAGAACGATTGGCTGCGTGAAATTGTTAAAAAGATGCCGCTAGATCGGATCGTGGTTGAAACAGATGGCCCTTTCTTGGCACCTCAGGTGGTCCGGGGCAAACGAAACGAGCCAGCTTACGTCAGCGACATCGCTGATTACATCGCGGAGCTGCGCGGCATTTCCAACGAAATATTCTGGGGGATTCTGACTGAAAATACCGCCTGCTTGTTTGGGGGAGATGTGATCTACGGCGAAGATGATTTTGACAAAGATGAAGCTGAGTAACGGGGAGGATGTCCAGCCGGGGCCGCTGGATCCCGCCATTGATCTATCGATTGTGATTGTGAGCTGGAATGTGAGCCAGCTTCTCAAGGATTGCCTGCATTCTATTTTCCAAGCACGCAGTGATTTAAACTTGCAGGTGATTGTGGTGGACAGCGGATCGGCCGATGATAGCTGCCAGATGGTGCGCACAGCCTTTCCACAGGTTGAATTATTCGACATGCAGGAAAATGTTGGTTTTCCAAAAGGAAACAACATCGGTATTCGGGCTGCAGTCGGCCGAAATATCCTGCTGCTTAATCCAGACACAGTTGTCACAGATAGTGCCCTGCAAACCATGATCGCTTTTCTAGCTGAAAATCCAACTGTGGGATTGGTCGGCCCCATGCTTCGTTTTCCAAATGGTGACATACAGTCTTCACGCCGCCGCCTGCCCACTGTGCAAACCGGATTGTTTGAGAGCACTTGGCTAGAGAGGTTTGCCCCTAAAAGCCTGCTTGAAGCCTACTACATGAGTGACAAGCCAAATGACCAGATTTGCGAAGCTGACTGGGTGATGGGTGCTGCCATGCTGGCAACACGACAGGCAGTTGAACAAGTAGGTGGCATGGACGAAGGATACTTTATGTATTCAGAGGAGCTAGACTGGTGCAAACGCATCAAGACGGCCGGATTCAAAATTTTTTGGCTGGCAGATGCAGAAATTATTCACCATCAAGGGGCTAGCTCAGACCAAGCTTCCACATTTAGACACATTAACTTTAATCAAGCAAAACTGCGCTACTTTCGAAAATACCACGGTGCAGTGGCCAGCGGGATCATTCGATGTGTGCTGCTGCTCAATTTTGCTGCTCAACTCATCATCGAATGTTTTAAATGGCTAGTGGGGCATCGGCGTGACTTACGAAGCCAGCGGATGAATGCTTATCTTCAGGTCCTAAAATCTGGCTTAAAACCGGCCGGATATTAAATAAGCGAACAAATCGGATCAAATCTCAAGCACCCAACACAAATCCAATAAAAAATAAACAGCCGTCTAATAGAAATCGCATTAAAATGAACGAAATGTCAAATTTGATAGTCGATATACGTGTCCGGCAAAGAGAGTATTTACTCGCTATCAGCCGCGCACTTTCAGATGAATTAGAGCTTTCAGACGTCTTGCGCATTATTCTTCAGGCATCTGTTGAATTTGCGGGTGGTCGTTCAGGACTCATCGTTTTATCTGATCCAACAGATTCTGTGTTTAGAGTAGCAGCCGTTCTGGGTATCACGAGTGATATACTTTACGATTATCCGGATTTAATTAACGGAGTTGGTTATGTTCTGGGGACGGAAGAAGTTGCAGTTAAACAGATAGATGAAGCGATTTCTTCTTTGACCAAGGGGCTCAAACCAAATCAAGAGATTCATCAAACATTGATTCTTCCTCTTAAATCTCGGAATACAATTACCGGAATGATTTATGTATTCCAAGAGGAGAAATATGTTTTTGGTGATGATGCCCCACAGTTGCTCCAGTCTTTTGCTGATCAAGCAGCCATCGCCGTAAAAAATGCGCGCCTGTATGAACAGATAAACTCTGAAAAACAGCGGCTAGACGCCATTATTGAAAACAGTGTGGATGGCATCATGATCCTCGATCCACAGCTACATATTCAGGTGTTTAATCGCGCTTTGGCTAACATCACGGGAAAAAAGGCTAGCCAAGTTTTAGGCAAGCATCACAATGAGCTCGTTGCGTGGGTTCAATTGCAAACTGACCAAGCGTTAAGCGATGCGGTAAAACACGGATGGCCCTTGCCCGGTTCAGCTAACTTGTATGTAGAAGGGGATTTACGGCCGGTAAACGGTGACTTGGTTCATTTGGGTATCACCTACACCCCTTTGCTTGATGCACGGGGCCGATTGATTAATATCATCGCAAACGTTCGTGACTTGACCCGCTTCAGACGTGAAGAAGAGCTACAGAAAACATTTATTTCCGTGGTAAGCCACGAACTAAAGACACCGGTTTCTATCATTAAAGGATATGCAGGGACACTTAAGCGGCCGGACGCAAAGTGGACAACCGACGCCCGTAATGAATACCTTACTGTTATTGAAGAAGAAGCTGACTCACTAACAGACTTAATCGACAATTTACTTGAAGCTTCAAAATTACAAGCAGGTAGCTTCTCTTTAAATCTACGAGATCACATCTGTTTGGTGACGTTAGCCAAACGCACGGCCAAAAAATTCACTACACAAACCGAAAAACACACCATTTCAGTTGATTTCCCTCCTCAGTTTCCTGAGGTAAAGGCTGATGAACGCCGCATTAACCAAGTGTTCAACAACTTAGTGAGCAATGCGATTAAATATTCACCTAAGGGTGGACCGATCAAAATCAGTGGTACAATTGAAGACGATGGTCGTTACGTCACGATTGGCGTCACTGACAGCGGGATCGGTATCCCTGAACATGAAAGGCACCGCATATTTCAGAAGTTTTCAAGGCTGGATAATGATCTAAGCCGCAAAACTGAAGGAACGGGCCTTGGTCTTTTTCTATCAAAAGCGATTATTGAAGCGCATGGTGGCAGTGTCTGGTTTGACAGCAACACCGAAGAAGCAAAAGGTAACCTAGGGACAACGTTTGCGTTCTCTCTGCCTAATGATTTCGACTAAGACCAAAAAAATTTTGACATTGTCTAAGAAGGCTTTGGAACACCAAAGCCTTTTTTTTTCTAAAACTCCTCTTTGAGGCGACTCATGCAAACTCAAATTCAGTGCCCTAGTTGTGGTTCTCCCTTCACTACAGAAGTTCATCAGATTGTAGATGCTCAGCGCACGCCCCAGTTAAAAGAAAGGCTCTTGACGGGCGCGCTCAACGTGGCTCAGTGCCCTAACTGCAGCTACGCAACACGACTCGCATCGCCGCTCATGTATCATGATTCTGAACATGAAATGCTGATTGTCCATGTGCCAATGGAACTCAACTGGCCGATGGCGGAACAAGAGCGTCAGATCGGCCGAATGGCAAAAGCCATCACCGAAGGGCTACCCCCTGAGCAGTTTAAAGCATACCTACTTCAGCCGAAAACAATTATGACCATGGAAACGTTCATGGAACAAGTGTATGCAACTGAAGGCATTACGCCTGAAATGCTGGATCGCCAAAGAAAGCAAGCACAACTATTGCAAGAGCTAGTTACGGCCGACAAACTGACTCAAATCACAAAGATACAGGACAACGAAGAGATCATCGATGAAACTTTCTTTGCTATGCTCCAGCAGAATTTACAGATGCTGGAGCAAAATCCTGCACCCGAAGCAAACAATCAATTTATCAAGTTAACCAACTTGCAGGCGCGTCTATTTACAATGACCAATGTGGGGAAAGAGCTTGAGCAGCAGCAATTGGCACTAAACAAATTCCAACAGGTTGTACAAAAACAGGGCGGTCTGACATACGACATTTTCATTGAGCAGCTAATGGCGAACAGTGATAATGAAAAAGTTCAAGATGCGATGATTCAGATGGGGTATCAAGCTATTCGGTATGAGCTTTTTGCTGAAATTACCAGCCGCATCGAAAAGGCACCCGCTGACGAAGCAGAAAAGCTAACGGCCCTGCGAGAAAAACTATTGGTCAGTTACGAAGCCATCCAAGCTGAAACGGAAAATGCTCTGGCATCCGCAACAGAAACGCTCAATGCTATTCTAGCAGCACCAACTATTCAGCAGGGAGTGCAGCAAAATCTAGCACAGGTCGATGAGATGTTCATGCAGTTTTTGGCTTCTCAATTGCAGGCCGCAGAACAAAGTGGCGATTCGGCCGCGATGGAAAAGTTAGAGCCCGTCTATCAAGCCATCATGCAGGAAGCACAGAATCAGTTGCCGCCTGAAGTTCGCCTAATCAACGCACTAGCAGCCGCCGAAACGCAGGAGCAAATGCAGGCGGTCATTGGTCAAATACCACCTGAAGGCCGTCCAGCCATCAAACAAATGATTGAGTCAGTCATCGAGCGAGCCGCGGCCGAAAATCCAGAATTAGCTGGAAAGCTAAATCAGGCTGCGGCGTTACTATAAGCTTGTACGTTGAAACAAATAAGAAAGGGATGGTTTCTGAAGTGGAAACCATCCCTTTTTTATTGCGCTATATCAATTTTACATCGGGTTATCTAGACGGAAGCCGTGGCCCCGAACAGTTACGATGAAGTTGTAGTCATCCTCTTCAGCCAGCCGATCGCG